>NZ_JBEYVS010000022.1:0-136243 GCF_040644095.1 Streptomyces sp. NPDC047028 | reverse complement strand
AGATCAACGTCCTCTACGCCATGCTCCGTGACCGCCAGCCCTTCCAGGCCCGAGCACCCCTGCGTCTCGTGGCTTGACAACAGCATTAGGCAGCCCCCTCCGCCGGGATCACCGCGAGGACCCGGGTGCCGTCCCCGACCGAGCTGGTCACTGTCAGCCGCCCGCCCAGCTCCGCCAGCCGCCGGCGCATCCCGTCAAGACCGAACCCCGCCGACGGCTCGCCCACCGAGAAGCCGGCGCCGTCGTCCGTCACCTCCAGCTCCACCCCGTACGGCCGCCGGGCCAGCACCACCCCGACCGTCGCGGCACGGGCGTGCTTGCGCACGTTCGCCAGGGACTCCTGGGTACAGCGCAACAGCGCGATCCGGGTCTGCTGGTCACAGTCCGGGTCGTCGAGTTCGGCGGTCACGGTCAGCCCGGTGTCCTCCGCGAACCGCTCCAGGACGCGCCGCAGGGTGGCGGCCACCGATGCGACCGCGTCCGGCCGCCCACCCGAACCGACCAGCGCCCGCGCCTCCGCCAGGTTCTCCCGGGCGGTCGACTCGATGGACCTCAACTGCCGGGCGCTGCGCCCCGGATCACCGGCCAGCCCGGCCCGCGCGGCCTCCGCCAGGACGACGATGGACGCGAAGCCCTGCGCGAGGGTGTCGTGGATCTCCCGGGCCATCCGCTCCCGCTCGTCGGCCGCGCCCTGGCGCTGGTGCGCCTGCGACAGCTCCGCCTGGGCGCGCCGCAACTCGTCGATGAGCACCGCGCGTTCGGAGCTCTGCTCGACCACGGCGCGTGCCCACAGCCCGATCAGCACGCCCACCGCCACGACGATCAGCGTGCCCACGACCGTCTCGCCGAAGAACTCCCCGGACCACCCCTGCCGCACCCAGCCCCCCAGCAGGGTCCCGGCGGTGGCCAGACCGAGGAACGTCAGCGAGATCCTCGGCGTCCGCCCGAACATCCAGTAGTGCGGCCGCGTCACCATGAACAGGGCCGCATAGCTGGTGCGCAGATAGGCCAGCCCGCCGAGTGCCAGCACCAGCAGCGCCAGGTATCCGTGCGGTCGTACCACCGGGTTGTCCGGGAAGTGGTGCAGGGCCGCGAAGGCCAGGGCCACGCTGCCGAGCAGGGCGAGGGCCGCGTACCGGGCGCCGCCCTCGCTCAGCGCCGTGATGCCGACGGCCATGGCGGCGAACAGCACCCAGCACACGGTGTTCCATCTGCGCAGCGTGGACACCCAGAAGGCGTCGGCGGGCAGTCCGGCAGGAGAGGTCATGGGGATCAACGTACGTCGGCCGGCTGCCGTACCGGGACCGGTGCCGGGGTTCGCCCCACCCGCGACGGCCACCAGCTGCGCTCGCCGAGCAGCAGCATCGCCGACGGCAGGACGAGAACGCGGACCACGAACGCGTCGATCAGCACGGCCGTCGCGAGCACGAAACCGATCTGCTTCATCTCGATGAGGTGCAGGAAGACGAAGCTCACGAAGACGGTCGTCATCACCACCGCCGCGCTGGTCACCACGCTCGCCGACCGCCGCACCCCCTCCAGCACCGCCTGCCGGGTGGGCGCGCCGGCCAGCACCGCCTCCCGGATCCGGCTCACCACGAACACCTGGTAGTCCATCGACAGCCCGAAGAGGATCACGAACAGGAACAGCGGCACGCGCGCCCCGATCGACCCCGTGGAACGGAAGTCCAGCAGCCCCTCTGCCCAGGTGTGCTGGAAGACGAGGACCAGCAGGCCGAGCGCGGCCGCCGCCGACAGCAGGTTCAGTACGACACCGATCACGCCGAGGACGACGGAGCGGAACGCGTACAGGGTCATCAGGAACGTCACGAGCAGCAACGCACCCAGAACCAGGGGGAGTCTGCGGTCCTGGTGGGCCGGATAGTCCTGGTAGCGGGCGACGTCGCCGGTGACGCCGTACTCGGCGCCGGCGATCCGGCCGACGGTGGCGGGCAGGTAGTCGTGCCGCAGATGGCCCAAGGACGCGTACGCCTGCCGGGAGTTGCCGAGGTAGGGAACCCTCAGCTCCAGCGTGCTGGTCCGCCGGTCGGAGGAGGTCCGGATGCGGGAGTAACCGGTGAACAGCGGGTCACGCGTGGCCTGGCCGGCCAGCTCGCGCAGTTCCCTGATGACCTCCTTCGACCGCCCCGCGTCGGCCCGTACCACGACCTGATGGGTGACCCGCCGTTCGGGGAAGGCCTCGTTGAGGCGGTCGTAGACCCGCATGGCGGGGATCGCGCGGGAGTGCGTGTCCCGGCTCATCTCCGTGATCTTCAGCCCGGTCAGTGGAAGGGCCAGGGCGAGCAGGGCGAGGAGCGAGACGCACAGGGCGGCCATCGGGTGCCGTGCGGCGGGCCGCAGCAAGGCGGACCAGAACCTGCCACCGCTCTCGCCCCGGATCCGCCGGGCGGCCCTGCCGCGCTCCGCCCGCCGGAGCGCCCGGAGCTCGGCACGCCTGCCCAGCACGGTCAGCAGCGCGGGCAGCGCGGTCAGGGAACTGGCCACCGCGACCAGCACGACCACGACCGTGCCGGTGGCGAGCGAGGAGAAGATGACGTCCGAGGCCAGGTAGAGGGTGGCGGTGGAGGCCACGACCGCCAGCCCGGAGACGACGACGGCTCTCCCCGACGTGGCCGCCGCCAGCTCCACCAGCGCCTCCGCGCCGAGCCGGCCGCCGCAGCGGGCCCGCTCCTCCCGCTCCCGCTTGAGGTAGAAGAGCGTGTAGTCGACGCCGACGGCGAGGCCGATCATGAGGATGATGTTCGTGCCGACCCCGGTGTCTGGGCTGAGGTGCGAGGCGACCATCGCCAGTCCCACGGCCGCCGCGATGGAGGACAGCGCGAGGACCAGCGGTACGGCGGCCATGGTGAGCGAGCCGAACACGATCAGCAGGGTGACGAGGGTGACGGGCAGGCTGATCTTCTCGGACAGGGCCAGGTCGTCGTCGCGCTGCTGGTCGACTCCCTTGCTGACCGAGGGGGATCCGGTCTCCTGCACGAGCAGCTCGGGGTGGGCCCGTTGGACGGCCCGGGTCTGTGCGACGAGCGCGCCGACCTTGGCTTCGGCATCCAGTTCCTCGCCCTTGAGGGACACCTCGACCATGAGGACGCGTCCGTCGGAGGACCGTACCGGGTCGGCCACCCCGCTCACCTCGGGCAGCCGTCGCATGCGTGCGGTCAGCTCGCGCGCTGCGGCGGCGGGCCCTTCACCCAGGGCGCCGACGGCCACCCCCCCGCTCGATCCAGGCCGAGGGCCGGAGCGGGCGGAGACAAGGATCTGCTCGGTGGACGGGCGTTCCAGGTGTCCCTGGGCGGCCATGGCCTCCGCACGGCCGGCTTCGCCCACCCGGTAGTCGGCGGTCTTCGCGCTGTCGGTACCGACGGCGTTGCCGACGCCCAGGCACAGCGCCACGAAGAGCAGCCAGCCGACGAGCGTCCGCCAGGGGTGCCTGGCGCTCCAGCGCGCTACGCGCACGGTTAGTGAGTTCATATCCAAGAGCCTTGCTGAGCAGGGCCCTTGGCAGACACGGGTGTCCGGTGGAACCTGGGGTCAACCGATCGGTGGAGCCGGGGGTGAGGAAAACCCCCGTGAGTCACGTCCTCACGGGGGTCTTCCTTTCATCCGCCTGCCTACGTGAAGGGTGAGAAGACGATCACAAGGCAGGGCGATCGGGGGCCGTGGACTCAGGGGGCGAGCAACAGCCCGGCCGCGCGGGACTTCGCGGCCTCGTAACGGCGGGCCACGTCCTGCCAGTTCACGACCTGCCACATCGCCTCGATGAAGTCCACCTTCTGGTTGCGGTACTGGAGGTAGAAGGCGTGCTCCCAGGCGTCGAAGACCAGGATCGGCGTCGATCCCTGGCCGACGTTGCCCTGGTGGTCGTAGACCTGCTCCACGATCAGCCGGCCGCTCAGCGGCTCGTGGGCGAGGACGCCCCAGCCGGAGCCCTGGGTGGTGGCCGCCGCCTTGGACAGCTGGGCCTTGAAGCCCGCGAAGGAGCCGAAGGACTCGGTGATGGCGTCCGCCAGGTCGCCCACGCCGTCGGCCGCGAGGGGCTCACCGCCGCCGTCGCCGGTCATGTTGTGCCAGTAGACCGAATGCAGGATGTGCCCGGAGAGGTGGAACGCCAGGTTCTTCTCCAGGCCGTTGACCGAGCCCCACTGCTCCTTGTCCCGCGCCTCGGCGAGCTGCTCCAGCGTGTCGTTGGCGCCTTTGACGTAGGCCGCGTGGTGCTTGTCGTGGTGCAGCTCGATGATCTCGGGGCTGATCACGGGCGCCAGCGCGGAGTAGTCGTAGGGCAGGTCGGGCAGCGTGTAGACGGGCATGGGGGTCCCCTCCGAACCTCTTATTGCATATTGATTGCAGTAACGAAAGACTAGCAACAATGCTGCGGGCCGGGGCAACGCGAAGACCCCCGCGTGTCCGGCACGCGAGGGTCTCGGCGGTGGTCTCGGCGGAGGTGGGGGCGGTCGGCGGCGGGCGCGCAGTCGCCGTGCGGCCGTAGCCGACGGCCGCCAGGGAACGACGGGGCGCGAACGGCAGCCAGTCGGGGCGTCCCGTCGTGAGAATCCGGTCACCGGCCGCGGGAAGGGACGGGACTTCTGACGGCCCTTTGGTGGAATCCGACAGACAGGATGTCAGGCCCGGTGTAGTGGGTGGCACTTCACCTCAGTGATCAGTGTCACGCCACATCGGGTGTCCTCTGCGTCTTTTGTGTGAAGCCCACCAAGTCCCCGTTCCCCGCTTTGTCGAGCGCTGACGGTGATCGGCTCCAGGCCCCCGGGATAGCGTCGCGGTGTTCCCACCTGCCCTCACCCCACGGAGTCCTCATGAGCACCGCCACCGCAGGCGTCCGACCCGGCGCCGTCCTCGCCGACCTGCTGCCCACCTCCCGCGTGCGCGACGTCGCTCTCGTGCTGGGCGGCGCCGTGCTCACCGGTCTCGCGGCCCAGCTCTCCGTCCACGTGCCGGGCACCCCGGTGCCGGTGACCGGGCAGACCTTCGCCGCGCTGCTCGTCGGCACCGCGCTCGGCGTCCGCCGCGGCCTGCTCTCCCTCGCCCTGTACGCGCTCGCCGGCGTGGCCGGCGTGCCGTGGTTCGCGGACGGCGGCTCCGGTGCGGGCGCCGTCTCCTTCGGTTACGTCCTCGGCATGGTGCTCGCCTCCGCCGTCGTCGGCGCCCTCGCCCGGCGCGGCGCCGACCGCTCCCCGCTGCGCATGGCCGGCACGATGATCCTGGGCGAGGCCGTCATCTACGCCGTCGGCGTGCCCTACCTGGCCGTCACCGCCCACATGTCCGCGTCCGCCGCGATCGCGGCCGGCCTCACCCCGTTCCTCATCGGCGACGCCCTCAAGGCCGCCCTCGCGACGGGGCTCCTGCCCGCCGCCTGGAAGCTGGCCGGCAAGCGCTGAGGCGGCGCTTCACGCGGTCATTCATGTACGAGAGGCTCGCCGGGCGTTCCCCGGCGAGCCTCTCGCGTGTCCGGCGGGTGGGTTCAGCCGGTGGTGACCTTCTCGGCCGGCCGGTCCGCCCCGGACTCGGCCACGGCCCGCGTGCGGCGGGACTCGACGGTCTGCTTCACCACCGCGACCACCAGCACGACCGCCGCCACCCCCAGCGACAGCAGCACGGTCGTACGGCCGCTGCTGGCGCCCTTGGTGTCGGTCAGCATGTAGCCCAGGACGAACACGATCAGCGCGGCCGCCGCCCAGGTCAGATACGGGTACAGCCACATCCTCACGACGAGCTTCTCCGGCGACTCGCGCTGGATGATCCGGCGCATCCGCAGCTGCGAGAAGCAGATGACCAGCCACACGAACAGGGCCACCGCGCCACTGGAGTTGAGCAGGAAGAGGAACACCGAGTCCGGGTAGCGGTAGTTGAAGAACACCGCGACGAACCCGAAGGCCACGGAGGAGAGGATCGCGGTCATCGGCACGCCGCGGGCCGTGGTCCGCGCGAACGCCTTCGGCGCGTCGCCGCGCTCACCGAGCGAGAACGCCATCCGGGAGGCCGTGTAGAGGCCGGAGTTGAGGCAGGACAGCACCGAGGTCAGCACGATGAAGTTCATGATCTGACCGGCGTGCGGGATGCCGAGCGACTCCAGCGCGGCGACGTAGGAGCCGTCCTTCTGGATGGCGGGGGAGTTCCACGGCAGCAGCGAGACCACGACGAGGATCGAGCCGAGGTAGAAGACCGCGATACGCCAGATGATGCTGTTGGTGGACTTGGTGACCGCCCGCTGCGGGTCCTCCGACTCGCCGGCCGCCAGCGTGGCGATCTCGCTGCCCATGAAGGAGAACACGACCAGCAGCACACCGGAGAGGATGGCGCCGGGGCCGTTCGGCAGGAAGCCGCCGTGCGAGGTCAGGTTGGAGAAGGACGCCGTGTCGGTGTGCGCGCCCGGCAGTACGCCGAAGATCGCCAGCACGCCGACGGCGATGAACGCGCCGATCGCGACGACCTTGATCCCGGCGAACCAGAACTCGAACTCGCCGTAGGAGCCGACGGAGACCAGGTTGGTGACCGTCAGCACGGCCATCACGATCAGCGCCCAGCCCCACTGGGGGACGGCGGGCATCCAGCCCTCGAGGATCTTCGCGCCGGCGCTCGCCTCGACGGCGAGGACGACGACCCAGAAGAACCAGTAGAGCCAGCCGATGGAGAAGCCGGCCCAGCGGCCCAGCGCGCGGTCGGCGTGCGCGGAGAAGGAGCCGGAGGTCGGATTGGCGGCGGACATCTCGCCGAGCATCCGCATCACGAGGACGACGAGGGTGCCGACGAGGGCGTACGACAGGAGGATGCCGGGGCCGGCCGTGGCGATGCCGGAGCTGGAGCCGACGAAGAGGCCGGCGCCGATCACGCCGCCGATGGCGATCATCGTGAGGTGGCGGTTCTTGAGTCCTGCCTGAAGTCCGGAACCAGGGGTCATGGACGGATTTCCTTTGCGCCTGGAGGAGCGTCTCCCGTACGAGCGGGGGTGCCGTGGTGGGGCGGTGTACGGGGTCTCGCACGAGCGGTGTACGAGGCGGCCCAGTGAATCCGAGGCGAACGAATTCGGGAACCTTTGAATCCAGATCGTTACTTGAGGTTTCCTTGAGGTTCCATGGTTTTTATGGTGTTCTCCCTGCTCGGCACCCGAGGCTGCCGCCTGGATGCGGGCGTGTCACACTCGTCCCATGCGCGTGTACCTCGGCTCCGACCATGCGGGCTACGAACTCAAGAACCACCTCGTCGAATGGCTGAAGTCGGCGGGGCACGAGCCCGTCGACTGCGGGCCCCACATCTACGACGCCCAGGACGACTACCCGCCCTTCTGCCTCCGTGCGGCGGAGCGGGCGGCGGCGGACTCCGACGCCCTCGGCATCGTGATCGGCGGCTCCGGGAACGGGGAGCAGATCGCCGCGAACAAGGTGAAGGGTGTGCGCGCGGCGCTGGCCTGGAGCGAGGAGACGGCGGCGCTGGGGCGGCAGCACAACAACGCCAACGTGGTGGCGGTGGGGGCGCGGATGCACAGCGAGGAGGAGGCGACCAAGTTCGTCGAGGTCTTCCTCAACACGCCGTTCTCCGGCGACGAGCGGCACATCCGCCGCATCGACATGCTGTCGTCCTACGAGACGACGGGCGACCTCCCCCCGGTTCCGGCCCACCACCCCCAGCAGTAACCCTCCGAGGACTCTGCCCGCTCGCCCACCCGCCCGGCGGCGCCTGTCAGGCACCCCGGGTGGGCGAGAACGTACTGGTCGGAAAGGGGAACCTCGTCTTGCCGGAAGGGCACACCATCCATCGGTTGGCTCAGGACTACGCCGACCGCTTCCAGAACACCGCCCCCTCGGTCAGCAGCCCGCAGGGCAAGTTCTCCGACGCCGCCGACCTCCTCACCGGCAGCCCCCTCACCGCCACCGAGGCCCACGGCAAACACCTCTTCCTCCGGTTCCGCGAGGACCACTGGGTCCACATCCACCTCGGCCTCTTCGGCAAGGTCACCTTCGGCCCCGCCCCCGCGCTCCCGCCGACGGACACCGTCCGGCTCCGCCTCGCGAACGACACCTCGTACACCGACCTCCGCGGCCCCACCACCTGCGCCCTGATCACGCCCGCCGAGAAGCAGGCGATACACGACCGTCTCGGCCCCGACCCGCTGCGCGAGGACGCCGACCCGGCGGCCGCGTACCGGCGCGTCTCCCGCAGCCGTACGACCATCGCCGCCCTGCTGATGGACCAGAAGGTCATCGCCGGCGTCGGCAACGTCTACCGCGCCGAGGTCCTCTTCCGGCACCGCATCGACCCGTACCGTCCCGGGCGGGACATCACCCCGGCCGAGTGGGACACCGTATGGGCCGACCTCGTCGCCCTGATGCGCGAGGGCGTCCGCCACAACCGCATCGACACGGTCCGCCCCGAGCACACCCCCGAGGCGATGGGCCGGCCGCCGCGCGTGGACGACCACGGCGGCGAGGTGTACGTCTACCGCCGGGCGAACCAGCCCTGCCACCTCTGCGGCACCGGGATCCGCACGGCGGACCTGGCCGCCCGCAACCTCTTCTGGTGCCCGGCCTGCCAGAAACCCTCGGGGTCCGTCTAGGACGTCCGGTCTAGGACGTCCGCCTAGAACCCGTGCGGCAGCCACGGCGGCACCGGGGAGCCGAACGCCACCGACGCCTCCGTCAGCGCGCCCGGCCGCAGTTCCCGTACCCGCCCGGCCGACGCCAGCGACACCAGGGAGACGCCGCCAAGATAGGCCGCGCCCAACTCCCGTGCCGACAGGGACAGTTCCGCCGGGTCCGCGGCCCGCTCGCAGGACGCTCCCTTCGCGTCACCGCTCAGCCGCCAACGCCCCTCGTTCCACGGGCAGAACGCGTCTTCCACCTCCAGCACGACATCCACCGGCGTCTGGTACGAACGCGCCGAGAGGGCCGTACCGACGTCGACGAGACGGACGTACAACCCGTCCCGAAGGCGCGGTTCGCAGCGGCGGGCGTCGGAGACCTGGTGCAGCCAGGAGTCGTCCACGGGGCGGGACCGCACCCGCAGCGTCGTCGTCAGGTCGATGTCCCACAGGAACCGCCACAGCGCCGCCTCGCTCGCCGGGTCCAGCGCGCCGAGGTCCCTCAGGACCACGGTGCCGTGAGCCGCGCCGGCGGGCGACCAGTCCGGCTTGACCGCGTACCGCGCGTACCCCGTCACCTCGCCGTCCCTTTCCGCGACCACGCATTGCAGGGCCGACGCCCCGCCCCGCTCGCTCGCCGGGTCCAGCAGCCCCACCCGCTCCCAGCCCGGCTGCCGGGCCGGCATCCCCGGCCGGCCCGGGACCAGCGCGCTGTACACCGCCTCGCACGCGTCGAGGGCGTCGGCCGGGTCCTCGTACCGCAGGCGTACGGCGTCCGTGCCCGGCGGGACGGACAGCCGCACCCGGCCGGTGTCGATCTCCGCGCTCAGCCACGAGGTGGCCGCGCCGTACCCGAACCGGCCGTAGATGGCGGGCTCGGAAGCCGTCAGGACCGCCAGCGGCTCGCCCCAGGAGCGCACGTCGTCCAGCTGCCGGCGCATCATCGAGGTGAGCACGCCCCGGCGCCGGTGCGTGGCCGCGACGCCGACCATCGTGACGCCCGCGGCCGGCACAAGGGCGCCGCCCGGCACGCTCACCCGGAAGCGGAACGCCCCCGACGTACCCACACACCGCTCACCGTCCCAAACCCCTAGGGAACGGTCGAAATCGGTCAGGGAGTGCCACAACTCCCGCTCCTCGGCCGCTTCCTCGACCCCGCCGAAGGCGCGGAGCAGCGTGTCGTACCAGAGGTCCCAGTCGTCCTGCCGCAGCACCCTCGGCACGGGCGTGAAATCGGTTGCCGCCATGACCCATGCCTATCAGGGCATTGCGGGACGAGCCAGTGAATTTCTCTCCGACGGCCCCGCGCGTGCCCTCCGTGCCGTTGACTATGTTGTTGAACGCTGAAGTTGAGCCTCGGACGGGGGACAAGTGGGACCTCCCGTGCCAAGTGGCCGGTCCGATCGATAGGGTCCCCAACTAATGGCAGCAGGACGAGAGCGGCGCGCGAAGGCCGATACGTTCACGGCCCGGTGCAGGAAGCAGTGGCACCGGGCCCGCGTCGGCCTGCGCCGCAGCGCCGTGGACTACTTCCGCGGCAACGGCTCCGACTGGATCGCCCTCGTCGGCCTCCTGCTCACCATCCCCGTCCTCACCGCCCTCACCCTCGCCGACTCGGTGTGGTGCTCCCCGGCCACCCTGGTCCTGCCCATCGTGGCCGGCGGCCTGCTGCTGCGCCCGGCGAGCCTGCTGGGCCTGTACGCGGCCGGGGCCACCGCGCTGATCGTGGAGTCGGTACGGCTCGGCCCCTACACCGAGGGACCGAGCCGGGTCACCCCCGGCGTGGTCCTGGTGGTCGCCGCCTGCGGCTTCTTCGGGCTGCTGACGGCACAGTTCCGCAGCCGCGTCGGCGTGCCCTGGCGGCGCGGCGGCACCATGCTGTTCGACCTGCGCGAGCGCATCCGGGTGCAGAGCAAACTGCCGAAACTCCCGCAGGGCTGGCACCACGAGATGGCGCTCCGCCCCGCCGGCGGCCAGTCCTTCTCCGGCGACTTCGTCGTCGCCGCCCGTACCAACGGCGGCCGCACCCTGGAGGTCGTCCTCACGGACGTGTCCGGCAAGGGCATGGACGCCGGGTCCCGGGCGCTGCTGCTGTCCGGGGCGTTCGGCGGCCTGCTCGGCTCGCTCCCACCGCACGCGTTCCTCCCGGCCGCCAACGGCTACCTGCTGCGCCAGGAATGGGAGGAGGGCTTCGCCACCTCCATCCACCTGGTGCTCGACCTGGACTCCGGGGACTACGAGCTGTACACCGCCGGGCATCCGCCGGGCCTGCAACTCAGCGCCGGCAGCGGCCGCTGGGAGGAGAAGGCCGCCGAGGGCCCGCTGCTGGGCGTCTACGACGGCGCCCAGTTCGATCCCGTGAAGGGCTCGCTGCGCCCCGGGGACGTGCTGATGCTGTTCACGGACGGGCTGGTGGAGACGTCCGACCGGGACATCGTCGAGGGCATGGACCGGCTCACCGGCGAGGCCGACCGCTATGTCGCCGGCGGCTTCCACGGAGCCGCCTGGCACCTCATCGAAGCGGTGGCCAAGGACGTCAACGACGACCGGGCGCTGCTGCTGATCTGCCGCGAGGCATCCGCCGCGGCCCGCTGAGAGGTGACCGTGCCCGCGCATCCGCTTCCGCTCCTTACCCTGGCCGAGGTCGAGGCCGTCGCACGCGCCGCGCACGAGGGGCAGACCGACAAGGCGGGACGGCCGTACGCCGAGCACCTCGCGGCCGTCGCCGCCGGTGTCCGCGCCCGCGGGGGCGACGCCGACCAGATCGCGGCGGCCTGGCTGCACGACTCCGTCGAGGACGACGCGCTGACCGAGGAGTGGCTGGCGGCCGCCGCGCTGACCCCGCGCACCAAGGCGGTCGTACGGGCCCTCACCAGGCGGCCGGGCGAGGAGCCGGAGACGTACGCGCGCCGCATCCTCGCCACGCCGGGCGCCCGCCTGGTGAAGGAGGCGGACCTCGCCCACAACGCCGACCCCGGGCGGCTGGCGGTCCTGGACGAGGCCACGCGCACACGACTGACCGAGAAGTACGCGCGGATGCGCACGCTTCTCGGTCTGGCCGGCCAGATCAGTGAGATCGGCCGGCCCGGTCAGAAGTAGGGGCTCAGGCACCGACCGGTCAGAAGTAGGGGCTCAGGCACCGACCGGTCAGAAGTAGGGGCTCAGGCGCCGACCGGTTCCCGTTCCCGTTCCCGCTGCCGCCGGTCCGGGACCGGTCCGCCCACGTCCGTTTTGAAGGCCCAGTCCATCCTCGGCTCCATGGCGAAGCGGAACACCCTGCGCACGGGCGGGGTGCACAGCAGGGTGGCCGTGCATGCCGCGAGGACGGTGAGCAGGAGGACGCCGAGCGGGCGGTGCAGCCACGGTGTCTCGAACACCCCCGAGTACTTGACGCTCTTGACCACGAACCCGTGCAGCAGATATGCGTACAGCGTTCCCGTGCCGAGCGCGGTGAACCAGGTCCTGCGGCTCGGCACCCAGGAGAAGAGGCAGGCGGTCAGCAGCACGGCGCCGCCGAACATCACCGGCACCATGACGGGTCCGGCCCACCACGGCGCGCCCAGGTCCTGGGCGGCGGCGTCCCGGTAGACCCAGGAGGAGTTCACGCGGGGCACGACCCACCACGCGCCGGCCATCGCCAGCGCGAACACGGGAACCGACAGGATCCGCACCGACCGGCGGCGCACCATGCGGAAGTGCTCCGGCTTCAGGGTCATCCCCAGCACGAAACAGGGGAGGAACTGCAGGACGCGGTGCAGGTCCAGCTCCCCGCCGAGTACCGACGCCGTCGAGCCCAGCATGGCCAGGCCGATGGCGATCGGCAGGGGGTGGCGCACCAGCCTCCAGACCGGGGCGGTCAGGCGCCAGATGAACAGGGCGCACAGGAACCAGGTCAGGTAGTAGGGGTTGAGCACGCTGATGTTGTGGTCGTCGGAACGGCCGGCGTAGATACGGAAGAGTGAGTAGGCCGTCTCGAAGATGACGTACGGCGCGAGGACGCCGGTGATCAGCCGCTTGAGCCGGTCGGGGCGGAGGTCGAAACTCCGGGAGAAGTAGCCGGAGATGATGATGAACGCCGGCATGTGGAAGGTGTAGACGACGTCGTAGGCCGCCTGCAGCGTGCGGTTGCCGGTCTTGACCGTCGCCCAGGTGTGGCCGATCGCCACCAGCATGATCGTCAGGTACTTGGCGTTGTCGAAGAAGGCGTCGCGCTGCCTGCCGGGTCTCGCCACCGGTTCACTGGACTGCCGGGGACTGGGCACTCCACTCGTCAGGGGCTGTGCCTCAGGGAGGGGTCCGTGGCTCTGACCGGGGGGCGGGTCGGCGTCAAACATCTCAGGCACCCTAGCGTCGTGAAGGGAATACGTAAAACTCCCGAAGTCATTCCTGGTATCGCCTCCTGATACCCCGTTCTTGAGGGAACGTGCCTGTGAGATGAGTCCGCGTCAGGGTCGTCAGTTCGTGACAGATGTGCCAATTAATCCGGACAGTTGGGGTGATTTGCGCCCCTTGCTTCGGTAATTCGAATTGCCTGTGCGCAAGATGTGTGGGCATGGAAACCAACGCCTCCAATTCCCCGTGATCTCATGCCCGGACGCCCGGTCGAATTTCCGTGCGACGCCGTGTCGGGCGAGGACTCCTGGCCAACGTTGTGTCACGAGCCGCATACCGGGGCCCGGTTGGTGGCACGATGGTCCTGGCGGGGGTGCGCAGGGTCGTGCCCCTGGGCCGGGAGAGGGACCGACCAAAGGTGTGATCTGTTGTGGCCATTTCACTGTCCGTGGTGCTGCTTTTGGCGATCATCCTCGTCGTGCTGCTGAGGGGCGGCAGCATCAAGCCCGGCCCAGCCATCGTCGCCGTCCTGTTCGGCTTCTTCCTCGCCTCCACGGGCATGGCACCGTCGATCAACCGCTTCCTGAACTCGGTAGCGGACACGATCAACCAGATCAACTTCTGACCGGGGCCGAGACGGGCGCCCCCCCACACGGCGCTCGCCGGGGAGTGCTGTGGCAGCCTGCGGTCATGCGCATCGGCGTCGCCACCTCCCGGACGGCCCGTCTCTGCGCCACCGTGGGCGGCCTGGCACTGGCTCCGCTCCTCCTCGTGGCGGGGGACCCACTCCTCCACTGCTACCTGCGGTATGTCTACGGCGACAGAGGTCGAGGGCTCGTGGACAAGGAACGCGGGTGGGTGAGCCCCGGGTGGTACGTGGTTCACAATCCGGTGGTGCGATGCCTGACCTGGCCGTCGGAGCAGGTGATGACCCTGCTCGCCCTCAGGCGCGCCAAGCGGACTCGCCGGGACGGTCCGTGATCGGCAGCCGCTCTCCGCGGCCACGCGAGGGCACGACCGGCTGATCGGGCCCCCGGAAAGCGATCAGGGCCAGGTCGAGGGGTGATCCTCTGGCCTGGCCCTGAGTCGTCTGGAGCGGGCGACGGGAATCGAACCCGCGTAGCTAGTTTGGAAGACTAGGGCTCTACCATTGAGCTACGCCCGCAGCACGGCGCCGCAGGTCGGTGACCGCGGCACTGGAGTGCATCGTAGCGGGTCGCGCACCACGGAGGCCAACACGTTCGGGCGGTGCCGGCGCACCGCGTGCGGGGCGCCGGTAAAGCTGCCGACGCAGCGGTCCGGGCCATGTACCCTACGTGTCGCACCAGACGGGGTGTGGCGCAGCTTGGTAGCGCGTCCGCTTTGGGAGCGGAAGGCCGTGGGTTCAAATCCCGCCACCCCGACCACCGGCTCACTCACCGTGACGCCCCACCGCGATGATCGCCTTTTGGGGCGCTGAGCGGCTGCGGTTACTATGCAAGCTGCGCGCCCGTGTGTCCTCGGCCCCATGGCCTACGAACTTCCTCGGGCGGCTAAATCCGCCGGACCTGTCAGGCCCCGGCAGAACCCGAGAAGTCAGCCACAAGGAGACCGAACCGTGAAGAGCGCCGTGGAGACCCTGAACCCGACCCGGGTTCGGCTCACTGTCGAGGTGCCCTTCGAGGAGCTCAAGGACAGCCTCGACGCGGCGTACAAGAAGATCAACCAGCAGGTCACGGTGAAGGGCTTCCGCAAGGGCAAGATCCCGGCCCGCGTCATCGACCAGCGGTTCGGCCGCGGTGCGGTGCTGGAGGAGGCCGTCAACGACGCGCTCCCGAAGTTCTACACCGAGGCGGTCAACGAGGCCGAGCTGAACCCCCTGGGTCAGCCCGAGGTCGACATCACCGAGCTGAAGGACGGCGAGACGCTGAACTTCACCGCCGAGGTCGACGTCCGCCCCGCCCTGGAGATCCCGGACTACTCGGGCATCGAGGTCGAGGTCGACGCCGTCGAGGTCACCGACGAGGACGTCGAGAAGTCGGTCGAGCAGCTCCGTGAGCGCTTCGCCTCCACCTCTCCGGTCGAGCGTGCCGCCGAGGACGGCGACGTCGTCACCATCGACCTGGAGGCCAAGGTCGACGGCGAGGTGCTGGAGGACGGCATCGCCAACGGCGTCTCCTACACCATCGGCTCCGGCGAGCTGCTCGACGGCATCGACGACGCCGTCAAGGGCCTGTCCGCCGACGGCGAGGCGACCTTCACCTCCGAGCTGAAGGGCGGCTCCGCCGCGGGCAAGGAGGCCGAGGTCACCGTCAAGGTCACCCAGGTCGCCGCCCGCGAACTGCCCGAGCTGGACGACGAGTTCGCGCAGCTCGCCTCCGAGTTCGACACCCTGGACGAGCTGAAGGCCGACAGCCGCAAGCGCCTGGCCGACATGAAGCAGTACGACCAGGCCACCCAGGCGCAGGAGCGCGTCCTGGAGAAGCTCCTGGAGCTGGTAGAGGTCCCCGTCCCCGAGAAGCTGCTCGAGGACGAGATCAACACCCGCAAGCACAACCTGGAGCATCACCAGCTCGGCCAGATGGGCCTCACCCTCGACAAGTACCTGGAGATCCAGGGCAAGACCGCCGAGGAGTTCGACACCGAGACCCGCGAGGCCGCGGTCAAGGGCATCAAGACCCAGTTCGTCCTCGACGAGCTGGTCAAGACGGAGAAGCTCAACGTCAACCAGGAGGAGCTCACCGAGCACCTCATGCGGCGCGCCGCCTCCTCCGGCATGTCCCCCGACCAGTTCGCCCAGGCCGTCGTCGAGGGCGGCCAGGTTCCGCTCCTGGTCGGCGAGGTCGCCCGCGGCAAGGCCCTGGCCGTCGTGGTCGAGAAGGCCACGGTCAAGGACACCAACGGCGAGGTCATCGACCTCGACGACGAGGACGAGGAGACCGAGGCCGCCGAGGCCGAGGCCACCACGGACGAGCCGACCGAGGCCTGAGCCCCGGCGACTCTGAAAGCCTGAGACGGGCCCTGGGGACGAACGACCCCCAGGGCCCGTCGTGCGTCTCCGGCCCGCCCCCCAACCCACAGGGGCGCGGGGAACTGCGCGAGCAACCACAACGCACCGCACCCGAACACGCACCGAAGCCCCCGTACCGCACCCCCGCACACCGCTACGCCCCCGGCGAACACCCGCTTCTCCGGGATTCCCCGAAGGGACCCGCGCGTTAGGGTCCATGAGTACGGGGGCAGGGGAGTCTCCTGAAGCCCCCGCACCAGACCCCGTAGGGAACACGTGAGACGGCTCCACGCCGTCGCAAGAGCGAGCAGGTGGATACGTGACGAATCTGATGCCCTCCGCCGCCGGCGAGCCTTCCATCGGTGGCGGCCTCGGCGACCAGGTCTACAACCGGCTCCTGGGCGAGCGGATCATCTTCCTCGGCCAGCAGGTCGACGACGACATCGCCAACAAGATCACCGCTCAGCTGCTGCTCCTCGCCGCCGACCCGGCCAAGGACATCTACCTCTACATCAACAGCCCCGGCGGCTCGGTGACGGCCGGCATGGCGATCTACGACACCATGCAGTACATCCCGAACGACGTGGTCACGATCGGCATGGGCATGGCGGCCTCGATGGGCCAGTTCCTGCTCACCGGTGGTACGGCCGGCAAGCGCTTCGCCCTCCCGCACACCGACATCATGATGCACCAGGGCTCCGCGGGCCTGGGCGGTACGGTCTCGGACATCAAGATCCAGGCCCAGTACCTGCTGCGCACCAAGAAGACCATGACCGAGCTGACGGCGCTGCACTCCGGCCAGACGGAGGAGACGATCCTCCGCGACGCCGACCGGGACCGCTGGTTCACCCCCGAAGAGGCCAAGAACTACGGTCTCATCGACGAGATCATCACGCACGCCTCGGGTATTCCGGGAGGCGGCGGCACCGGTGCCTGACCGGCCCGGCCACGCCACGCACCGCCACGACCCCAGCCCCCAGAACGCCACCAGGACGGTGAACACCCTCATGAGCAACTTCCCCGGCGCCGCCAGCGGCATGTACGAAGGGCCTCGCCCCGAGAGCCGCTACGTCATCCCGCGCTTCGTCGAGCGCACCTCCCAGGGCGTCCGCGAGTACGACCCGTACGCGAAGCTCTTCGAGGAGCGCGTGATCTTCCTGGGCGTCCAGATCGACGACGCCTCCGCCAACGACGTCATGGCGCAGCTGCTGTGCCTGGAGTCGATGGACCCCGACCGGGACATCTCGATCTACATCAACAGCCCGGGCGGCGACATGACCGCCCTGACGGCGATCTACGACACGATGCAGTTCGTGAAGCCCGACATCCAGACGGTGTGCATGGGCCAGGCGGCCTCCGCCGCGGCCATCCTGCTCGCCGCCGGTACGCCGGGCAAGCGCATGGCGCTGCCGAACTCCCGCGTGCTGATCCACCAGCCGGCGGGTTCCACCGGCCGGGGGCAGCTCTCCGACCTGGAGATCATCGCCAACGAGTTCACCCGGATGCGCCAGCAGCTGGAGGACATGCTCGCCAAGCACTCCAGCCAGCCGATCGAGAAGGTCCGCGAGGACATCGAGCGCGACAAGATCCTCACGGCCGAGGAGGCGCTGCAGTACGGCCTCGTCGACCAGATCATCTCCACCCGCAAGCTGAACAACGAGGCGGTCCGCTGACGCGGCAAGCCGCAGTCTCCGCGCCCTTGGCACGGCCCACATCACAGTGAACCGTGCCAAGGGGGGCCCGAACACCGGGCCCGGCAAGGTACCGTCGGACATAAGGCAGCACCAGGAGCCGCTGGAACCCGTGTCCAGGCGTCTCCCAGGCGAAGGGGAAGCACACCGTGGCACGCATCGGTGACGGCGGCGATCTGCTCAAGTGCTCGTTCTGCGGCAAGAGCCAGAAGCAGGTCAAGAAGCTCATCGCAGGGCCCGGTGTGTACATCTGCGACGAGTGCATCGACCTCTGCAACGAGATCATCGAGGAGGAGCTGGCCGAGACCAGCGAGGTCCGCTGGGAGGAGCTGCCCAAGCCCCGCGAGATCTACGAGTTCCTCGAGGGCTACGTGGTCGGCCAGGAAGCGGCCAAGAAGGCGCTCTCCGTCGCGGTGTACAACCACTACAAGCGGGTCCAGGCCGGCGAGAACGGCGGCGCGCAGGGCCGCGAGGACGCCATCGAACTGGCCAAGTCCAACATCCTCCTCCTCGGCCCCACGGGCTCCGGCAAGACCCTCCTCGCCCAGACCCTGGCCCGCATGCTGAACGTCCCGTTCGCGATCGCGGACGCCACGGCGCTGACCGAGGCGGGCTACGTGGGCGAGGACGTCGAGAACATCCTCCTCAAACTGATCCAGGCCGCGGACTACGACGTCAAGAAGGCCGAGACCGGGATCATCTACATCGACGAGATCGACAAGGTCGCCCGGAAGAGCGAAAACCCGTCGATCACGCGGGACGTCAGCGGCGAGGGCGTCCAGCAGGCGCTCCTCAAGATCCTCGAAGGCACCACGGCCTCGGTCCCGCCCCAGGGCGGCCGCAAACACCCGCACCAGGAGTTCATCCAGATCGACACGACGAACGTGCTGTTCATCGTGGGCGGTGCCTTCGCCGGCCTGGAGAAGATCATCGAGGCCCGCGCAGGCGCCAAGGGCATCGGCTTCGGAGCGACGATCCTGTCCAAGCGCGAGCGGGAGGACAAAGACGTCTTCGAGGACGTCATGCCGGAGGACCTGGTCAAGTTCGGCATGATCCCCGAGTTCATCGGCCGCCTCCCGGTGATCACCTCGGTCCACAACCTCGACCGTGAAGCGCTCCTCCAGATCCTCGTCGAGCCCCGCAACGCCCTGGTCAAGCAGTACCAGCGCCTCTTCGAACTCGACGGCGTGGAACTGGACTTCGAGCGCGAGGCCCTCGAAGCCATCGCCGACCAGGCCATCCTCCGCCAGACCGGCGCACGCGGCCTGCGCGCCATCATGGAAGAGGTCCTGATGTCGGTCATGTACGAGGTCCCGTCCCGCAAGGACGTCGCCCGAGTCGTCATCACAGCCGACGTCGTCCACTCCAACGTCAACCCGACCCTGATCCCGCGGGACGCCCGCGGCCGGGGCACGGGGGAGCAGAAGACGGCGTAACCGCCCGGCAGGCGGAGAGGACACACGAAGGGGCCCCGGTCAGCCGACCGGGGCCCCTTCGCGTCGCCGGTACGGCGTCAGGCCTTGACGCGGACGTCGTTGCGGAGCTTCGCCGCGATGTCGGCGGCGTCGTCGAGGGAGAGGCTGCCTCCCGTCGCCAGCTGGGCCACGTTCATCGACAGCACGTAGGCGACCGTGCTGTGGTCCGCCCAGATGCACATGGGCAGGTTCATCGTCTTGGGCTCGCCGCTCTGCGCCTGCTCGTTGGTGATCTTGGCGTTCTGGCACTTCATCACGCCGTTGTCGAAGCCGGACGGCGACATCGTCTGCGGGCTGCCCTCAAGTTCGCCCTTGGTGCCGTCGCCCGCCTTGTCCTTCTCGGACTCGGACTTCATGTAGGCGAACATCGCGTCGACGACCTTCTCCGGGTCGTCGATCGTGCCGTAGACGCCGCTGAAGTTCAGCATCTTCTGCGTCAGTCCCTTGCCGCTGGTGTAACCGGCGCTGACGTCCTTGGGGTTCTGCACCCCCCACTTCTCGGCGTCCTTGAGATCGTCCTTGGTCATACCGTCGGACGCGTCGTCCTGGCTCTTCGTGTACGTTCCGTTGATCACCTTTTCCGGCGTGATCAGCTTGTGCGGACCGTCGTCGGCGACCGAGGCGCCGCCCCCGCCGCCGATCACGAAGTACGCGCCCACCGCGATCGCCGCGACCACGGCGACCGCGCCGATGATCAGGCCCGTCTTCTTGCCGTTGCCGCCGGGAGCCGGGGGCTGCGGGACGGCGCCGTACGGGGGCTGCTGGCCGTAGGGACCGGGCTGCGGCGGGACGCCCTGCGGGGGCTGCTGCGGGTAGCCGTAGCCCGGCTGGGCCGGAGGGGCCTGCTGGGGGTAGCCGTAGCCGGGCTGGGGAGCCTGCGGCTGCTGACCGTAGGGGCCCGGCTGGCCGTAGGGACCAGGCTGACCCGGCTGGCCGTAAGGACCCGGCTGCTGGGGCTGCTGGCCGTACGGGCCCGGCTGGTTGCTGCTCATTCCTGGGTTCCCCTCCAGATACTTATGTGTTGCCGACATCCTGGCTCAGGCCCGTGCGGCGCACCGCACCGGGGGCCGCACCGTTACAGAACAAACGCGTTTCGGGACCGCCCCGTGACACCTCTAAACTGACCCCCGTGACCGAGAACGCATCGCAGCAGCCACCCGCGCCCGACACCGAACTGCCGACCCAGTACGCGCCGGCCGACGTAGAGGGGCCGCTGTACGAGCGCTGGGTAGAGCGGGGCTACTTCGAGGCGGACGCCAAGAGTGACAAGCCGCCGTACACGGTCGTCATCCCGCCCCCGAACGTCACCGGCAGCCTGCACCTCGGGCACGCCTTCGAGCACACCCTGATCGACGCGCTGACGCGGCGCAAGCGCATGCAGGGCTTCGAGACGCTGTGGCAGCCCGGCATGGACCACGCCGGCATCGCCACGCAGAACGTCGTCGAGCGGGAACTGGCCAAGGAGGGCAAGTCCCGGCACGACCTCGGCCGGGAGGAGTTCATCGAGCGCGTCTGGCAGTGGAAGGGCGAGTCCGGCGGCCAGATCAGCGGCCAGATGCGCCGCCTCGGCGACGGCGTGGCCTGGTCCCGTGAGCGGTTCACCATGGACGAGGGCCTCTCCCAGGCCGTCCAGACCATCTTCAAGCGGCTCTACGACGACGAGCTGATCTACCGCGCCGAGCGCATCATCAACTGGTGCCCGCGCTGCCTCACCGCCATCTCGGACATCGAGGTCGAGTACCAGGACGACGACGGCGAGCTGGTCTCCATGCGGTACGGCGACGGGGACGACAGCATCGTCGTCGCCACCACCCGCGCCGAGACCATGCTCGGTGACACGGCCGTCGCCGTCCATCCGGACGACGAGCGGTACCGGCACCTCGTCGGCAAGCTCATCACGCTGCCGCTGACCGACCGCTCCATCCCGGTCGTCGCGGACGCGCACGTCGACCCCGAGTTCGGCACCGGCGCCGTCAAGGTGACCCCGGCCCACGACCCGAACGACTTCGAGATCGGGCAGCGGCACGACCTGCCGTCGCTCACCGTCATGGACGAGCACGCCGTCATCACCGCCCACGGCCCCTTCCAGGGCCTGGACCGGCTGGAGGCCCGCTCCGCCATCGTCGCCGCGCTGCGCGCCGAGGGCAGGATCGTCGCCGAGAAGCGGCCCTACGTCCACTCGGTCGGCCACTGCTCGCGCTGCAAGACCACCATCGAGCCGCGCCTGTCCATGCAGTGGTGGGTCAAGGTCGCCCCGCTGGCCAAGGCGGCCGGCGACGCCGTCCGTGACGGCCGGGTCAAGATCCACCCGCAGGAGATGGAGAAGCGGTACTTCGACTGGGTCGACAACCTCCACGACTGGTGCATCTCACGGCAGTTGTGGTGGGGCCACCGCATCCCCGTCTGGTACGGCCCGAACGGCGAGGTCGTCTGCGTCGGGCCCGACGAGGAACCGCCCACCGGCGACGGCTGGCGCCAGGACACCGACGTCCTCGACACCTGGTTCTCCTCCGGCCTGTGGCCGTTCTCCACGCTGGGCTGGCCCGAGCAGACCGAGTCGCTCGCGAAGTTCTACCCGAACTCCGTCCTGGTCACCGGCTACGACATCCTGTTCTTCTGGGTCGCCCGGATGATGATGTTCGGCCTGTACGCGATGGACGGCACGCCGCCGTTCCACACCATCGCCCTGCACGGCATGGTCCGCGACCAGTTCGGCAAGAAGATGTCGAAGTCCTTCGGCAACGCGGTCAACCCGCTGGACTGGATGGACAAGTACGGCTCCGACGCCCTGCGTTTCACCCTGGCCCGTGGTGCGAACCCCGGTGTCGACGTTCCGATCGGCGAGGACTGGGTCCAGGGCTCGCGGAACTTCGCCAACAAGATCTGGAACGCGACCCGCTTCGCGCTGATGAACGGCGCGACGGTCGAGGGACCGCTGCCGGACGCCTCCGCCATGTCGGCGACCGACCGCTGGATCCTCTCCCGGCTCAACTCGGTCGTCGCCGAAGTGGACGCGTTCTACGACGACTTCCAGTTCGCCAAGCTCTCCGACGCGCTGTTCCACTTCGCGTGGGACGAGGTTTTCGACTGGTACGTCGAGCTGTCCAAGACCGTGTTCCAGGCGGGCGGCGAGCCGGCGGAGATCAGCAAGCGCGTCCTCGGCGAGGTCCTGGACGTCACGCTTCGGCTGCTGCACCCCGTGGTCCCGTTCGTCACGGAGACCCTGTGGACCACCCTCACCGGCGGCGAGTCCGTCGTCGTCGCCGAGTGGCCGAAGGACAGTGGCTTCCGGGACGCGGCGGCCGAGCAGGAGATCTCCACGCTCCAGTCCGTCATCACCGAGGTCCGCCGGTTCCGCGCCGACCAGGGGCTGCAGCCGGGGCAGCGGGTGCCGGCCCGCCTGAAGCTGGACGGTACTGCGCTGTCGCCGCACGAGGCGGCCATCCGCCAGCTGCTGCGGCTCCAGCCGGAGGGTGACTCCTTCACGGCCACGGCGACCCTGCCGGTCTCCGGCGCCGAGGTCGCGCTGGACCTGTCCGGCACGATCGACGTGGCCGCCGAACGCAAGCGGCTCGCGAAGGACCTCGCCGCCGCCGAGAAGGAGAAGGCCCAGGCCACGGGCAAGCTCGGCAACGAGGCGTTCCTCGCGAAGGCCCCGGAGAACGTCGTGGACAAGATCCGCACGCGCCTGGCCAAGGCCGAGGAGGACATCGCCCGCATCACCGCCCAACTCGACAAGCTGCCGTCGGCGTAACGGCACGCCCCGCCGGCCCCCGGAGCCCTTAAGGCCCCGGGGGCCTGCGCGTACCCGGGTGCCGGACCAGGCGCCCCCCGCCGAAGAGTTGCCCCCGCGCCCACCCGTGCCGCCTTGGGGGTCCCCCCAGGCCCTTAAGGCACTGGGGGAGGCACGCATGCCCGCGGCTTGGAACGGACCGCGCCGACCCAGGGCGCCGTACGAGCCGATGGAATTGCACCCCCCAGGGGCGCGGGGCCGTGTCGATATGCGGCTCCGGCGCGCGGGCGCGACCAACGCAGGGTGCCGTGCCAGCCGACGGGACTGCACCCACTAAGGGGCGCGGGGAACTGCGCGACAAGCCACAACGCCCCCGCACTCACCCACCACCGAAGGCACCCCCCACCCAAGGCACCCCCACCCTTGTCACCGCACGCCCGTAGACTGGCCCCGTGAGTGACACCCCCGGTACCGACCAGCCCGGCCCCTTCGACGGCCCCGACGGAGGCGACCGCCCCGACGGAGTCGACCCTTTCGACGAGATCGTCGAGGCGGAGACCACCCGCGACCCCGACCTCGCCGTCATCGAGGCCGGCAGCCGCACCCTGCGTACCCAGGGCGGCGCGCCGCAGGCCGACGTGCCGGCCCGGCCCGAGGACCCCGAGGTCGACAGGGCGCTGCGCGAGGTCGAGGCGGAGCTGGCCGGCCGCTGGGGCGAGACCAAGCTGGAGCCTTCGGTCAGCCGCATCGCCGCGCTGATGGACGTGCTGGGCGAGCCGCAGCGGTCGTACCCCTCGATCCACATCACCGGGACGAACGGCAAGACCTCCACCGCCCGCATGATCGAGGCCCTGCTCGGCGCCTTCGAGCTGCGCACCGGCCGGTACACCAGCCCGCACGTGCAGTCGATCACCGAGCGGATCAGCCTGGACGGCGCGCCGGTCTCCGCCGAGCGGTTCGTCGAGACGTACCAGGACATCAGGCCGTACGTCGAGATGGTCGACGCCCAGCAGGAGTACCGGCTGTCGTTCTTCGAGGTGCTGACCGGCATGGCGTACGCCGCCTTCGCGGACGCGCCCGTCGACGTGGCCGTCGTCGAGGTCGGCATGGGCGGCTCCTGGGACGCGACGAACGTCATCGACGGCGACGTCGCCGTCATCACGCCCATCGGCCTGGACCACACCGACCGGCTCGGCGGGACCACCGGGGAGATCGCCGGCGAGAAGTCCGGCATCATCAAGCAGGACGCCACGGTGATCATGGCGCAGCAGCCCGTGGACGCGGCGCAGGTGCTGCTGAAGAAGGCCGTCGAGGTGGACGCCACGGTCGCCCGGGAGGGGCTGGAGTTCGGGGTGGTGGCCCGGCAGGTCGCGCTCGGCGGGCAGCTGCTCACCCTGCGCGGCCTGGGCGGCGAGTACCCCGAGGTGTACCTCCCGCTGCACGGCGCCCACCAGGCGCACAACGCGGCCGTCGCCCTCGCCGCCGTGGAGGCGTTCTTCGGGGTGGGCGCCCAGCGTGCCGAGCCGCTCGCCGTCGACACGGTCCGCAAGGCGTTCGCGGCCGTGTCCTCGCCGGGCCGCCTGGAGGTCGTACGGCGCTCCCCGACCGTCGTGCTGGACGCCGCGCACAACCCGGCCGGCGCCGAGGCGGCCGCCGAGGCCGTGCGGGAGGCGTTCGACTTCAGCCGGCTGATCGGGGTGGTCGGCGCGAGCGGCGACAAGAACGTGCGGGGGCTGCTGGAGGCCTTCGAACCGCTCTTCACCGAGGTCGTCGTCACCCAGAACTCCAGCCACCGCGCCATGGACGCGGACGAACTGGCCGCGATCGCCGTCGAGGTGTTCGGCGAGGAGCGGGTCCAGGTCGAGCCGCGGCTGCCCGACGCCCTGGAGGCCGCGATCACGCTGGCCGAGGAGGAGGGCGAGTTCACCGGTGGCGGCGTGCTGGTCACCGGCTCCGTCATCACGGTCGGCGAGGCCCGGCTGCTGCTCGGAAAGGGCTGAGAACGACATGCGTACGCTCTGCGCGTCGACCCTGATCGGCGAGTTCTTCATCATCGGGTTCGCCGGCCTCGTCGCCATGAAGGACCCCGACCTGTCCACGTCGACGGTGTGGCTGGTCAGTGGCATCGCGATGGTGCTGTGCGTGCTGCTGTGCGGCATGGTGACCCGGCCGGGCGGCGTCGCCCTCGGCTGGGCGCTGCAGCTCGCCCTGATCGCGTCCGGCGTCTTCGTCCCGACGATGTATTTCATGGGCGTGGTCTTCGCGGCGCTGTGGTGGGCATCGGTGCACTTCGGGAGGAAGGTGGACGAGGCGAAGGCGAGATTCGCGGCGGCCGCCGAATCCTCCTCAGCTTCCGCTGACGCTGCGTGACAACCGGGGCCCGTGACCTTGTAACCTCGTCCCACCGCACGTCAGTCGTAAGGAGTCACCCCGTGAGCCAGCGCACCCTCGTCCTCCTCAAGCCCGACGCCGTCCGTCGTGGCCTGACCGGCGAGATCATCAGCCGCATCGAGCGCAAGGCCGGCTGGCAGATCACCGCGCTGGAACTGCGCACCCTGGACCAGGACACGCTGGAGCAGCACTACGGCGAGCACAAGGGCAAGCCGTTCTACGAGCCGCTCGTGGAGTTCATGGCCTCCGGCCCGGTCGTGGCCATGATCGTCGAGGGTGAGCGGGTCGTCGAGGGGCTGCGCGCCCTGGCCGGCCCCACCGACCCGATCGCCGCAGCGCCCGGCTCCATCCGGGGCGACTACGGCGTCATCGTCCGCGAGAACCTGATCCACGCCTCCGACTCCGAGGAGTCCGCCGAGCGCGAGGTCAAGATCTTCTTCCCGGGCCGCGCGTAACAGCGACGATCGAGGGAACGAGCGCCCCCGAACGCCCGTCTCCACAAGCGCGGGGACACATCATCTGCTGACAATGGCGGAGACCCTCCCGCAGTGTTCGTGAAAGCGCGTCTACCATGGAAGCCTTCACGTCACAGCACCCACTTCGCCGTACCTGAAACGCCCTCAAAAGCTACCGGGGAAGGCCAGACGAATCCTGATGGGGAACTCAATGTCGTTCATCGGCCGTGACATGGCTGTCGACCTCGGGACCGCCAACACGCTGGTGTACGTCAGGGGTCGCGGGATCGTACTCAACGAACCGTCCGTCGTCGCGATCAACACCAACACCGGTGGCATCCTCGCGGTCGGTGCCGAAGCGAAGAAGATGATCGGCCGCACGCCGGGCAACATCGTCGCCGTGCGTCCGCTGAAGGACGGCGTGATCGCCGACTTCGAGATCACCGAGCGGATGCTCCGCTACTTCATCCTGAAGATCCACAAGCGGCGGTATCTCGCCCGGCCGCGGGTCGTCGTCTGCGTGCCCTCGGGCATCACGGGCGTCGAGCGCCGCGCCGTCATCGAGGCGTCCTCCCAGGCAGGCGCCCGCCAGGTGCACATCATCGAGGAGCCCATGGCCGCCGCCATCGGCTCCGGCCTGCCGGTCCACGAGGCCACGGGCAACATGGTGGTGGACATCGGCGGCGGCACCACGGAGGTCGCCGTCATCTCGCTCGGCGGCATCGTCACCGCCCAGTCCATCCGGGTGGCGGGCGACGAGCTGGACAACGCGATCATCCAGTACATCAAGAAGGAGTACAGCCTTCTGCTGGGTGAGCGCACGGCCGAACAGATCAAGATCACGATCGGTTCGGCGTACGACCTCGACGCCGACGAACACACCGAAGTCCGTGGCCGGGACCTGGTCTCCGGTCTGCCGAAGACCGTGGTCATCTCGGCCGCCGAGGTCCGCAAGGCGATCGAGGAGCCGGTCAATGCGATCGTCGACGCGGTCAAGACGACACTCGACAAGTGCCCGCCGGAGCTGTCCGGCGACATCATGGACCGGGGCATCGTGCTGACCGGCGGCGGCGCCCTGCTGCGCGGCCTCGACGAGCGGCTGCGCCGTGAGACCGGCATGCCGATCCACATCGCCGAGGACCCGCTGGACAGCGTGGCGCTCGGCTCCGGCAAATGCGTCGAGGAGTTCGAGGCGCTCCAGCAGGTCCTGGACGCCCAGCCGCGCAGATGACGTAACTCTTCGATTCCGCCGTACGAGATGATCTCCTCTCGTACGGCGGATCGTTGATATAGAGGCATAAGCTCCCACAAATGGGCCCCTTGGGTTTGCGTTTCTTCGTTCGCGCATCGCGAGGGGGTCCGAAGAATTCCTACTTGAGGAAGGGCACGGCCGCCGCACGTGAGGGACACGAAAGAGAGCCGGCTGCTCCTGGTCCTGCTGATCGCCATCGCGTTCGCACTGATCACGGTGGACATCAGAGGGGGCCGGAACTCCCCGGTCGACGGTGCCCGGCAGGCCGCGGCCGCCGTGTTCGGCCCCGTGGAGAACGGGATGTCCTCGGCGGTCGACCCCGTCGGCAACGCCGTCTCCGCCATCCGTGACTCGGGCAGCCGCCACGACCGGCTCGCCGCGCTGGAGAAGGAGAACGCGGCCCTCAAGGCCAAACTCGGCAGCGACGACCGCAACCGCAGCCGCCTGAAGCAGCTCGACACGATGCTGAAGATCGCCGGCGAGGGCCAGTACGGCATCAAGGGCGCCCAGGTCATCGCCATCGGCGCGGCCCAGGGCTTCTCCTGGACCATCACCATCGACGCCGGCGCCAAGGACGGCATCAAACGGGACATGACCGTGCTCAACGGCGACGGACTGGTCGGCCGCGTCACCACCGTCGGCCCGGACAGCGCGACCGTCCTGCTCGCCAACGACCCCGACTTCACCGTCGGCACCCGCATGGAGGGCAGCGACGAACTCGGCTTCGCCTCCGGCCAGGGCGACCGCCCGCTGCGCGTGGAACTGCTAAACGGCAAGGCCGAGGTGAAGAAGGGCGACCGGCTCGTCACCTTCGGCTCCGAGGCCGACCGGCCCTTCGTGCCCGGCGTCCCCGTCGGCGTCGTCTCCCGCGTCGACCCCTCCGGCGGCGGCCTGACCCGCACCGTCTACGTCACGCCGTACGTCGGCTTCACCAAGCTCGACATCGTCGGCGTCGTCGTCCAGGCACCGAAGAAGGACCCGCGGGACGAGGTCCTGCCGGCCAAACCGAAACCCACGCCCCGGCCGACGGTGACCGTCACGGTCACCCCTTCGGCGAACGCCTCCGACGGCCAGCAGCAAGAGCAGCAGTAGGAGCTGACTTCCCATGCGTGTCAACCGGATCCTGCTCTCCACCGCGCTCGTCGTCGTCGCGCTGGTGATCCAGGTGAGCGCCCTCGCCCGGCTCCACCTGCCGGGCGCCGTCCCCGACCTGCTGCTCCTCACCGTCCTCGGCCTGGCCATGGTGTACGGCCACGTCGGCGGCGCGCTCGTCGGCTTCGGCGCCGGACTCCTCGCCGACCTCGCCCCGCCCGCCGACCACGCGGCGGGCCGCTACGCGCTTGTGCTGTGCGTCATCGGCTACGCGGCCGGCCTGATCAGACCGGAGAACGGCCGCCTGAAGTCCGCGACCGGCCCCATGGCCGTCGTGGTCGCCGCCGCGGTCGGCTCCACCCTGCTGTACGCCGGTGTCGGCGCCCTCGTCGGCGACACCGCCGCCCGCCATGTCGGCCTGACCGGACTGCTGTTCTCCGCCGCCCTCTACGACCTGCTGCTCGCGCCCTTCGTGGTGCCGGGCGTCATGTGGCTGGCCCGGCGCTCCGACAACGACCCGCTCACCGAGACCGCGTCCACCGGCAAGTCCGGCGACATCTCCTCCGGCTGGCTCTCCTCCGGCACCGGCCTGCGCATCGGCAGCCAGCGCGGCGGCCTCGGCGCCCTCAAGGCCAAGGCCCGCACCCGCTCGGCGCGGGTGGGCCGCATCAAGGGGGTCAAGCGGCTGTGAGCACGGTCGAGTCCGACGCCGCGATCCCCGGATCGGCCACGCGGAGTTCACTCGAACGGGTAAGCCGGAGCGGAACGAGCGCTCACAGGCTGATCGTTCATCATGCGTACGCACATCCGTGCGCACATCAGTGGGCACATCCGCAGGCACACCAGCACCGCACGCACACACCCACACGCCCGCAGCCTGAGAGGGGGAGGCAGCCGCAGTGACGAACATTCCCGAGACCGGCCGGACCCCACGGGTCCAGACCCGGCTCGTCGTCATCCAGATCCTCGTCCTCTCCCTGCTCGGCACCCTCGGCGGCCGCCTGTGGTACCTGCAGATCCGGGAGGGCGCCCAGTACCAGAAGGAGGCCTCCGGCAACCACGTCCAGCAGGTCGTCCAGCCCGCGGTGCGCGGCTCCATCCTGGACGCCCGCGGCGTGCCCCTCGCCGACAACGAGACCAGACTGGTCGTCTCCGCCTCCCGCACCGACCTGCTCAAGCAGAAGGACGACGGCAAGGCCGTCCTGACCAAGCTGGCCGGCGTCCTCGGCATGGACCCGCAGGAGGTCATGCAGAAGGTCCGGCTGTGCGACGCCAAGACCCCCCAGCCCTGCTGGAACGGCTCGCCCTACCAGCCGATCCCGGTCACCGACGAGGCCAACCCCAAGCAGGCCCTGCAGATCCGCGAGCGCTCCGAGGACTTCCCCGGCATCACCGCCGAACCCGAGGCGGTGCGCCGCTACCCGGGCCCCGGCGAGTCCAACACCGCGCAGGTCCTCGGTTACGTCTCCCCGGTCACCGACGAGGAGCTGAAGAAGTCCGAGGACACCGACTCGCCGTACCTGCGCTCCGACATGGTCGGCCGCAACGGCCTGGAGCGGCAGTACGACAAGGCCCTGCGCGGCAAGGCCGGAGTCACCCGCTACGAGGTGGACAACCTCGGCCGGGTCATCGGCAAGGCCAAGTCGGACACCCCGGTCCCCGGTTCCAACCTGGTCACCAGCATCGACTCCCGAGTCCAGCGCGTCTCCGAGTACGAACTGGACAAGGCGATGAAGGCCGCCCGCACCCAGTACGACAGCATCACCGGCGAGAACTACAAGGCGGACTCAGGCGCCGTCGTGGTGATGGAGGCCAAGACCGGCCGGATCGTCGCCATGGCCTCCGCCCCCACCTACGACCCGAACGTGTGGGTGGGCGGCATCTCCGCCAAGGACTACAAGCAGCTCACCGGCAAGGACTCCGACTACCCGCTCCTCAACAGGGCCATACAGGGTCAGGCCGCACCCGGCTCCACCTTCAAGGTGGTGTCCACGGCCGCCGCCGTCCAGGCCGGCTACCCCTGGGACGGCGGATATCCGTGCACCAGCTCGTACTCGGTGGGCAGCCAGGTCTTCAAGAACTTCGAGGGTGAGAGCTTCGGCCCGATCTCCCTGGGCCGCGCCCTGGAGGTCTCCTGCGACACCGTCTTCTACGGCCTGGCCGACAAGGAGTGGAAGCGGGACGGCGGCATCAACCCCAAGAAGGGCGAGCCGAAGGACTGGTTCTTCAAGACCGCCCACGAGTTCGGCCTCGGCGCCAAGACCGGCGTCGACCTGCCCAACGAGGTCACCGGCCGCATCCCCGACCGCAAGTGGAAGCAGGCCTACTGGGAGGCCAACAAGGACGCCTGGTGCAAGTACGGCAAGAAGGACGGCACCTACGTCGAGAAGATCGCCTGGGAGAACTGCCGCGAAGGCAACAAGATGCGCGAGGGCGACGAGATCAACTACTCCATCGGCCAGGGCGACACCCTGCTCACGCCGATCCAGGAGGCCGTGATGTACGGCGCCGTCTCCAACGGCGGCACCATGTACCAGCCGACCATCGGCAAGGCGATCATCAGCCCCGACGGCAAGACCGTCACCCCGATCAAGCCCACGAAGAGCGGCAGGCTGCCCGTCAGCCAGGCCACCCTCAAGGGCATGAACGAGGCCTTCGCCGGCGTCATCACCCGCGGTACCGCCGCCTGGAAGTTCGGCGGCTGGCCCCAGGACAAGATCCCGCTGCACGCCAAGACCGGTACCGCCGAGGTCTACGGCAAGCAGACCACCTCCTGGCTCGCCACGTACTCCAAGGACTACACGGTGATCATGACGATCGCCCAGGCCGGTACGGGTTCCGGAGCCTCCGGTGAGGCCGTCCGCAACATCTACAGCGCGCTCTACGGCGTCCAGGCCGACGGCTCCATCGACAACAAGGCAGCCCTCCTGCCCCACCCGCAGCAGGGCCTGCCGAAGGTCCGCACCGACGGCACCATCGCCTCGCCCAAGGTCAAGGGCGACCCCGCGAAGGACGTCGAGAACGCCCAGAAGAACAACGCCAGCAACGGCCAGGACCAGCAGCCGGCCACCTCGCCCTCGCCCACCAGTACCAGCAACACCCGCAGGCGACCACGCAGAAGGCCGCGCCGGAGGGGAAGCCGGAGGACGCAGCCATGACCGGCACCAACAGCTTCTCCGTCTCCGGGTACGGCCCCGAGCGGGCCGGCTGGACCCGGGTCTTCGCCCGCGACTCGCTGACCCGCCGCCTCGACTGGCCCATGCTGCTCGCGGCACTGGCGCTGTCCCTGCTGGGCTCCCTCCTGGTCTACTCGGCGACCCGCAACCGCACCGAGATCAACCAGGGCGACCAGTACTACTTCCTGATCCGCCACCTGATGAACACCGGCATCGGCCTTGCCCTGATGCTCGGCACCGTGTGGATCGGCCACCGCGCCCTGCGCAACGCGGTGCCGATCCTCTACGGCCTGTCCGTCTTCGGCATCCTGCTGGTGCTCACCCCGCTCGGCTCCACCGTCAACGGCGCCCACTCCTGGATCGTTCTCGGCGGCGGATTCTCGCTCCAGCCCTCCGAGTTCGTGAAGATCACGATCATCCTGGGCATGGCGATGCTGCTCGCCACCCGCGTCGACGCCGGTGACAAGAAGCACCCCGACCACCGCACCGTGCTGCAGTCCCTCGGACTCGCCGCCGTACCGATCCTGATCGTGCTGCTCATGCCCGACCTCGGCTCGGTCATGGTCATGGTGATCATCATCCTCGGCGTGCTGCTCGCCTCCGGCGCCTCCAACCGCTGGGTCTTCGGCCTCATCGGCGCCGGAGCGCTCGGCGCCATCGCCGTCTGGCAGCTGCACATCCTCGACGAGTACCAGATCAACCGCTTCGCGGCCTTCGCCAACCCCGACCTCGACCCCGCCGGCGTCGGCTACAACACCAACCAGGCCCGCATCGCCATCGGCTCCGGCGGCCTCACCGGAGCCGGCCTCTTCCACGGCTCCCAGACCACCGGTCAGTTCGTCCCCGAACAGCAGACCGACTTCGTCTTCACGGTCGCGGGAGAGGAGCTCGGCTTCCTCGGTGCCGGCCTGATAATCCTCCTCCTCGGCATCGTCCTCTGGCGCGCCTGTCGCATCGCCCGCGACTCGACCGAGCTGTACGGCACGATCGTCTCCGCCGGCATCGTCGCCTGGTTCGCCTTCCAGGCCTTCGAGAACATCGGCATGACCCTCGGCATCATGCCGGTCACCGGCCTCCCCCTACCCTTCGTCTCCTACGGCGGCTCCTCGATGTTCGCGGTATGGGTAGCGGTCGGCCTACTCCAGTCGATCAAGGTCCAAAGACCCATGTCGGCGTAACCCGCGCCCCAAAGGGGCGCGGGGAACTGCGCGACCAGCCCCCACCGGCCCGCAGGCGATGGACGTGCCATAACGCGAACCTCACGCCGGCAGGCTGGATGCCAAGGACCAGGAGAACTATCGTCGGTTCATGGCGGACGCCCACCGCGAGGTAGAGCGCAAATACGAGTCCAGCGACAGTGGCCTCCCCGACCTGACCGGCACCGCCGGCATCGCGGCCGTTCTCGACAAGGGCCTGGTCGAGCTGGACGCCACCTACTACGACACCCGCGACCAGAGACTGACCGCCGCCTCCCTCACCCTGCGCCGCCGCACCGGAGGCGCGGACGCCGGCTGGCACCTGAAGTTCCCGGTCGCCCCAGGCGTCCGGGACGAGATCCAGGCGCCCCTCTCCGACACCGTCCCCGACGACATCGCCGCCCTCGTCCGCTCCCGGGTCCGGGGGGCCGAGCTGATCCCGGTCGTCCGGCTCCGCTCGGCCCGCGACGTGCGCCATCTCGTTGACGCCGACGGCACCCTCCTCGCGGAGGCCAGTGTCGACGCGGTGAGGGCGGACCGGCTCACCGGAGCGGGCGGCACGGCCCAGTGGACCGAGATCGAGGTCGAACTCGCCGACGGCGGTGACCCGGCCTTCCTCGACCAGCTGGAGAAGCGGCTGCGCAAGGCGGGCGTACGCCCCTCCGCCTCGGCGTCGAAGCTGGCCCGCGCCCTGGCCGAGACCAGCGAAGACCGCCGTACCACCGGCCGTCGCAAGGAACCGAAAGACAAGGCGTCCAAGCCACCCGCCACGGCGGGCGACCACGTCCTGCGCTACCTCCGCGCCCAGCGCGACGCACTCGTCGCGCTCGATCCCGCCGTCCGCCGGGACGTACCCGACTCCGTGCACCGGATGCGGGTCGCCACCCGCCGGGCACGCGGCACCCTGCGGACGTTCCGCGCGGTCCTCGACCGCACCGTCACCGATTCGGTCGCCGCCGAGCTGAAGTGGCTGGCCGGCGAGCTGGGCGTCGACCGGGACCAGGAAGTGCTGGCCGACCGCCTGACGTCCGCCCTCGACGCGCTGCCACCCCACCTGGTGCACGGCCCCGTCCACGACCGCCTCGCCGCCTGGGCCCGCGCCCGGCACCACAGCACCCACGGGCACGTCACCGCCGTACTCGACTCCCGCCGCTACCTGACCCTCCTCGACACCCTGGACGCCCTCCTCACCGACCCGCCCCTGCGCCGGGCCGCCGCGAGGAAACCGCAGAAGGTGCTGGACAAGGCCGTACGCGAGGACGTGGCGAGGCTCGCCGGACTGGTCGAACGGGCCATCGCCCGGCCGCCCGGCGAGGAACGCGACCTCGCCCTGCACGAGGCCCGCAAGAAGGCCAAGCGCACCCGGTACGCGGCCGAGGCGGCCACCCCCGCCCTCGGTGACCCGGCGGACGCCCTCGCCCGTGCCGCCAAGGCCCTGACCACCCTCCTCGGCGACCACCAGGACGGCGTCATGGCCCGCCGCACCCTGCGTGAGCTGGCCGCGGTGGCGCACGCGGCGGGGGAGAGCACGTTCACCTACGGGATGCTGTACGGCGGACAGGAGGCCCGGGCCGCGGCGGCCGAGGCGGATCTGCCCGCGGCCTGGGAAGGGATCCGCTCGGGGGCGTACGGCTGACGGCCGACCGTGCGAGGGAGGGCCGCCGTCCGGGTTACGCTAGATGGTCACCCCTGTCCGCTCACGAAGGTCCGCGAGATGCCTGCCGAAGCCGCCGAGGCTGTTGAGTCTGTGTTTCCGCAGCTTGAAGCGCTGCTCCCGCATGTGCAGAAGCCCATCCAGTACGTCGGCGGAGAACTGAACTCCACGGTCAAGGAGTGGGACTCCTGTGACGTGCGCTGGGCACTGATGTACCCGGACGCGTACGAGGTCGGCCTGCCCAACCAGGGCGTGCAGATCCTCTACGAGGTGCTCAACGAACAGGACGGCGTCCTCGCCGAGCGCACCTACAGCGTGTGGCCCGACCTGGAGGCGCTGATGCGGGAACACGGCGTCCCGCAGTTCACCGTCGACAGCCACCGCCGGGTGAAGGCCTTCGACGTGTTCGGCCTGTCCTTCTCCACCGAGCTGGGCTACACCAACATGCTCACCGCCCTGGACCTGGCCGGCATCCCGCTGGAGTCCAGGGACCGTACGCTGGACGACCCGATCGTCCTGGCCGGCGGCCACGCGGCCTTCAACCCCGAGCCGATCGCCGACTTCATCGACGCGGCGGTCATCGGCGACGGCGAGCAGGCCGTCCTCGACATGACCCGGATCATCCGCGAGTGGAAGGCCGAGGGGCGCCCGGGAGGCCGCGAGGAGGTCCTGTTCCGCCTCGCGAAGACCGGTGGCGTCTACATCCCCGCCTTCTACGACGTCGAGTACCTCCCCGACGGCCGCATCGGCCGCGTGGTCCCCAACAAGAGCGGCGTTCCCTGGCGGGTCTCCAAGCACACCGTCATGGACCTGGACGAGTGGCCGTACCCCAAGCAGCCGCTGGTCCCGCTCGCCGAGACGGTCCACGAGCGCATGTCGGTGGAGATCTTCCGCGGCTGCACGCGCGGCTGCCGCTTCTGCCAGGCCGGCATGATCACCCGTCCGGTGCGCGAGCGCTCCATCACGGGCATCGGCGAGATGGTCGACAAGGGCCTGAAGGCGACCGGCTTCGAGGAGGTCGGCCTCCTCTCCCTGTCCTCCGCCGACCACACCGAGATCGGCGACATCGCCAAGGGCCTGGCCGACCGCTACGAGGACGACAAGATCGGCCTCTCGCTGCCCTCCACCCGCGTCGACGCGTTCAACATCGACCTGGCCAACGAGCTGACCCGCAACGGTCGCCGCTCCGGCCTGACGTTCGCCCCCGAGGGCGGTTCCGAGCGCATCCGCAAGGTCATCAACAAGATGGTCTCGGAGGACGACCTCATCCGCACCGTCGCCACCGCCTACGGCAACGGCTGGCGCCAGGTGAAGCTGTACTTCATGTGCGGCCTGCCGACCGAGACCGACGACGACGTCCTGCAGATCGCCGACATGGCCACCCGCGTCATCGCCAAGGGCCGCGAGGTCTCCGGCTCCAACGACATCCGCTGCACGGTCTCCATCGGCGGCTTCGTGCCCAAGCCGCACACGCCCTTCCAGTGGGCGCCGCAGCTCTCCGCCACCGAGACCGACGAGCGCCTCGCCAAGCTCCGCGACAAGATCCGCGGCGACAAGAAGTACGGCCGCTCGATCGGCTTCCGCTACCACGACGGCAAGCCGGGCATCGTCGAGGGCCTCCTCTCCCGCGGCGACCGCCGTCTCGGCGCCGTCATCCGCGCCGTCTACGACGACGGCGGCCGCTTCGACGGCTGGCGCGAGCACTTCTCCTACGACCGCTGGATGGCCTGCGCCGACAAGGCCCTCGCCCCCTCCGGCGTCGACGTCGACTGGTACACCACCCGCGAGCGCACCTACGAGGAGGTCCTCCCCTGGGACCACCTCGACTCCGGCCTCGACAAGGACTGGCTCTGGGAGGACTGGCAGGACGCCCTCGACGAAACAGAGGTCGACGACTGCCGCTGGACCCCGTGCTTTGACTGCGGGGTGTGTCCTCAGATGGACACCACCATCCAGATCGGCCCCACGGGCAAGAAGCTGCTCCCGCTGACCGTCAAGAACGCCGGTCCGGCGCCGGCGGCGAGCGGACACGTGCACTGAGGTGAGTGAGGCGCTGGTCGGCCGGACGGTGTGACACACGTGCGCCTTCCTTCGGCCGCTCCTCACCCGCTTGGCGAAGCCCGGGTGCCGGGGTTCGGCGGTGTGGTGAGGATGGAGCGAAGGCCGGGCGTGGCCTGGTGGGCTCTTGAGCGCGAGGTGTCTGGTCATGGCGAATCTGAGTCGTGGAAGGACACCGCTCCGGGTGGGTGTCGCGGGCGCTTGCCTGGGGATGCTCGGGCTCGCGGCGGCGGGGTGCGCCGGGATGGATGCCGTCGCCGACAGTCCGTCGCCCACCGCCTCGCTCGCGGCCACGCCACCGAGACAGCCGCCGCCCCAGCTGACCGAGGCCCAGGTGAACACGGCTGTGGGCAAGCTCGACGGGCTGGTGGAGAACGCCATGCGGGACACCGGGGTGCCCGGCGTCGCCGTGGGCGTCGTGTACCGGGGCAAGGTCGTGTACCACAAGGGCTTCGGCGTCCGTGAGCTGGGCAAGAGTGCCAAGGTCGACTCGGGGACGGTGTTCCAGCTGGCGTCGTTGTCCAAGCCGCTGGCGTCGACCGTCGTGTCCGGGGCCGTGGGGCAGAAGGTCATCGGATGGGACGACCGGATCGCCTCGCACGATTCCGGGTTCGCGCTCAAGGACTCGTATGTGACCGGCAACGTGACGGTCGCCGACCTGTTCTCGCACCGCAGCGGACTGCCCGACCACGCCGGTGACCTGCTGCAGGACCTGGGGTACTCGCGCGACGACATCCTCCACCGGCTGCGGCTGGAACCGCTCACCCCGTTCCGGGCCAGTTACGCCTACACCAACTACGGCCTCACCGAGGCGGGGGAGACGGTGGCCGGCGCGGCGAAGACCAGCTGGCCGAAGCTGGCGGACAAGACGCTGTTCGAGCCGCTGGGCATGGACCGCTCCAGCTACGAGCGCGCCGACTACGACAAGGCCGGCGACAAGGCGTCCGCCCATGTGGAGGTCGACGGCCGCTGGAAGCGCTCCACCACGGAGAACGCCGACAGCCAGGCGCCCGCGGGCGGCGCCAGTTCGAGCATCGACGACCTCGACAAGTGGATGCGCCTCCAGCTGGACGACGGGAAGTTCGACGGGAAGCAGCTGATCGACGCGGCCGCCCTGAACGAGACCCGTGTCCCGCACTCGATCGCCTCCCCTCCGCTCGCGTCGGCCGGTGAGCCCGGCTTCTACGGGCTCGGCTGGAACGTCCGCTACGACGAACTGGGCCGGCTGCGGCTGAGCCATTCGGGCGCCTTCGAACTGGGCGCCGCGACCTCGGTGACGCTGCTGCCCGGCGAACGGCTCGGCATCGTCGTATTGACGAACGGACAGCCCATCGGCGTGCCCGAGGCGGTGTCCGCCGCATTCTTCGACATCGCCCAGAACGGCAGGCAGACCGTCGACTGGCTGCCCTTCTACCGGAAGGTGGTGCAGGCCGCCGCGTACACGGGCATCTCCCCGACGAACTACGCCAAGCCCCCCAAGAACGCCACCCCCGCCAAGGCCGACGACGTCTACACGGGCACCTACGCCAACGACTACTACGGCCCGCTCACCGTCACGAGCGACGACAAGGGCCACCTCAGCATGACGCTGGGCCCGGACAAGATGTCGTTCCCCCTGACGCACTACACGGGCGACACGTTCAGCTACCAGACCCAGGGCGAGAACGCCGTCGGCCTCTCCGGCGTCACCTTCCACACCCGCTCCGGCAAGGCCACGAGCGTCACCATCGAGCACCTCGACGCCAACAAACTGGGCACCTTCACCCGCTGAGGTCGCTGAGGCTCTCCGTGTGGGCCCCGCCGCCACCCGGACGGGTCGCCCGGAGTGCCGGCTACCCGGGGCGCCGTCAGGCTCGACCGTATGGCGATACCTAGAAGGGGCCGGGCGCGGCTCGTGTACGGAGTGGTGGGGCTGTGCATGGTCCTGCCGGCGGCGGCGACCAGCGGGTGCAGTGTGGGGGCCGCCGACGCGGCCGGGAATCCCGTCGATCCGCGGATCCAGAAGATCATGGACAAGCCGGTGTACCGGAACGGGCAGTTCGGGATCCTGGTGGTCGACCAGGACAGCGGGCGTACCGTCACCTCGCTGAACCCCGAGCGGCTGTTCACCCCCGGCTCGACGACCAAGCTGTTCACGGTGTCCACCGCCTGGGACACGTTCGGCAGCGACCACCGCACCACCACGCCGGTGTACGCGCAGGGGAAGGTCGACTCCGGGGCGCTCGACGGGAATCTGGTGCTGGTCGGCTCGGGCGACCTGACGATGGGCGGCCGGACCAAGCCCGACGGCACGCTCGACTACCGGCCCGTCGACCACACCTACGCCAACGCCGTGCCCGGCCATGCCACGCTGACCCCGGAGAACCCGCTGGCCGGCCTGGACAGCCTGGCCAAGCAGGTGCGGGACGCCGGGATCACCCACGTCAAGGGGGACGTCGTCGTCGACGACCGGCTGTTCGAGCCGGACCCAGAACTCACCACGGATCCGACGCCGGTCATCATCAACGACAACGTCATCGACATCCTCAGCACCCCGACCACGCCCGGCCAGAAGGCCAAGTTCACCTGGCGCCCGCAGACCGCGCGGAACTCGGTGTCGTACGACGTGAAGACCGTCGCCAAGGGCAAGCCCACCAACATCACCGCCACCATGGGGGACGACGGCGTCATCAAGGTGACCGGGACGCTCGCCGCCGACGCCGACCCGTGGCTGGCCATCGCTCAGGTCCCGGACCCGGCGGCGTTCGCCCGTACCGCCTTCATCGAGGCCCTGCACCGGGCGGGCGTCACGGTGGACGCCGACGCGACCGGCCCCGATCCGGCGCCCCCGGCCCGCAAACCGAGCGGTGACCCCGTGGCCAAGCTGGTCTCCGCGCCGTTCTCGCAGGAGGCCACGCTGATCCTGAAGGTCAGCCACAACCTGGGCGCCGACCTGATGGTGTGCATGCTCGCCGTCCAGCGGGGCAGCACGAACTGCGATGACGGCTTCGCCTCCATCCACGACTTCGACGACAAGGTCGGCGTCGACCCGGCCCAGGCGTCCCAAGGAGACGGGCAGGGCGGGGTCGACGCCGACCTGTTCACCCCGAGCGCCTTCATCCCGTTGCTGAAGTACTGGACGACCCGGCCGGAGGCCGCGGAGTTCCGGGAGGCTCTGCCCGTGCTGGGCAGCAGCGGCGACCTGGCGCTGTTCGGTACGGACAGCCCGTCCAAGGGGAAGGTGTTCGCGAAGACCGGTACCCGCGCGGCCGGCAACGGTCTCACCGGTCAGGCGGTGGTCAACGCCCGTGCGATGGCCGGGTACCTGGACGTCGGCGGCGGCCACTACCAGCTGTTCGCCGTGATGTTCAACGACGCCCTGGCGGACTCGGAGGACGCGGTGCTGTCCATCGCCGCCGACGTGGCCCAGATCTCCGCGCTGCTCCAGCAGGACGGAGCGAAGTCGGCGTCCAGCAGCCCCTGAGCGTTTCCGTGCCGTGGCCATATGGTGACCGGTCGCGGGATCCGGTCGTGCCGTCCGCCGCGTCTTCACCGGTATGGAACTCCAGAAGTCGCCGTCGCCGCAGCAGCCGCCGGAGGGGTGTCTCGTCGTCGCCCTGCGGATCCCGCTGCGCGTCCTGACGTTCCTGGTGGTCCTGCCGGTGCGGCTCGCGTGGGACGCGCTCGGGGTCGTACTGGAGTTCCTGTGGCGGTATCTGATCGCCCCCCTCGGACGGCTGGCCGGCTGGGTGCTGCACGGGCTGTACCGGTACCTGCTCGCCCCGCTGGGCCGCGCCCTCGTCCGGCTGTACGTCCACGTGCTCACTCCCGTGGGCCATGCCCTGAGGTGGCTGCTCGCACCGGTCGGGCGCGCCCTGGTGTGGCTCGGCGGCCTGCTCGCCTGCGGCCTCCGCGCGGTCCTGCGCGGCATCGGCACAGCCCTCTACTGGATCGGCCGCGTCCTGCTCGTGCTGCCCGCGCTCGCCCTGTGGCGATGGGTCCTGGAGCCCGTGTGGCGCGTGGTCGCCGTCGTCGCCCGCGAGATCGGCGCCGCGCTCGGGCACGCCTGGCGGGTCGCCGGCCGCGTCGCGCGGGCCGTCGGCCGGGTCGTCGGGACCCTCTTCCGGTGGATCTTCGTGGAGCCCGCACGCTGGGCGTACCGGACGGTCCTCACGCCTGTCGGCCATGTCGTACGGGACCTCGTGCTGCGCCCCGTCGCCGGTGCCGCGCGCGCGGCGGGGCGGGCCACCCGGCAGGTGTCGGCCGCGGTCCGCGAGAGCGCCCGGCAGGCCCGCGCCGACCTCGGCCGGACGCTGTTCGGCACCCCCCGGAAGCCGGAACCGGTCGGCCGGCGGGAACCCACAGGCCCGCAGGCACGTACTCTTGAGAGGAGTACGACCCCTCTCACGAAGGACTAGGACACTGGGCAAGCGACAGCCCGAAGGCCCGCCGCCCGCACCCGCGGTGCAGCGCATCCGACTGCGCTACACCAAGCGCGGCCGCCTGAGGTTCACCAGCCACCGAGACTTCCAGCGCGCCTTCGAGCGTGCGCTGCGCCGCGCCGAGGTGCCCATGGCCTACTCGGCGGGGTTCACCCCGCACCCGAAGGTGTCGTACGCCAATGCCGCACCCACCGGCACGGGCAGTGAGGCGGAGTTTCTGGAGATCGCGCTCACATCACCGCGCGACCCCGAGACCCTGCGCGCCCTCCTCGACGAGTCGCTGCCCCCCGGGCTCGACGTCGTCGACGCGGTCGAGGCCCGCACCTCGGGCCTCGCCGACCGGCTCACCGCCTCCGTCTGGGAGCTCCGCCTGGACGGCGTCGATCCCATCGACGCCGCACGCGCGGTCGAGGCCTTCACCAAGGCCGAGACCGTCGAGGTGCAGCGGATGACCAAGAACGGCGTCCGCACGTTCGACGCCCGCCACGCCGTGGTGGGCCTGGAGAGCCTGCCCGGTGCGGAAACGCACAGTTCGCGGGCTGATAGGCCGACGGACCAGCCCTGTGCGATACTGCGGCTGGTTGTTCGGCACGTGACGCCTGCCGTACGACCCGACGACGTCCTGTCCGGTCTCCGCGCCGTGGCCGACCTGGCGCCGCCGGTCCCCGCAGCGGTGACCAGGCTGGCGCAGGGGCTGCTCGATGAAGAGACCGGCACGGTGACCGACCCGCTCGCGCCCGACCGCGAGGCAGCCCCGGCCCCTATGGCCGCACCGGCTGCCGCCGCGACGGCGCCGACGCCGGAAGGTTCCGCGTAGGGACGGACGTCGTAGCGCAGCCCTCGTACTCGGGAGCCACCTGGGTCGGGCAGCGCACCGACCAGAAGACTTTCGCCAGGCCGTGCACAACAAGGCGTACGGAACCGGCGAGACAGGACACAGAGAGCTCCCGTGCGGCGCCCGCGCCCCGGACGGCGGCCATCGCGCATCGCGCGGGCCGCGGACGTCAACGGCGTTCGGTCCCTGCGACCGACGCCGGACCAGGCGCGGCGCCCGGGAGCCTGACGGGAGAAACGCCCGCATGCTCGAGCCGACCGAACCCGCAGAGGGTTCCGAACTCAACACCCCGAGCGACACCCTGCCGCCGCGCAGGCGTCGCCGTGCCGCCTCCCGGCCGGCGGGCCCGCCCGCCGGGGTGGAGGCCACGCCGGCCATACCGGCCGCCGAGGGCGACGACATCGCCGAGACCGCCGAGGAGGCGGAGGAGACCGCGGCCGCCGAGCCGACCGTCGCCCCGGCGGAGGAGCCGGCACCGGCCGGCCGTACCCGCCGCCGGGCCACGCGCCGTGCGTCCGCCCCCGTGGGAGCGCCCTCGGCCGACGCCGTCGAGGCCGCCGAGACGGTCGTACCGGCCACCGCCGCCGCCGAGGCCCAGCCCGAGGCAGTCGTGGAGGAGCCGGCGCCCGCCGCCCGTACCCGCCGCCGCGCCACCCGGCGCGCCGCCGCGCCCGCCGGGGCGCCGGAGACGGCCGAGACGGTGACCGCGGGTGCCGCTGACGACACCCAGACGGAGAAGGCCGCCCCGGCCGGAAGCGCCGAGAGCGCGACCGAGGCCGAACCCGCCGCGCGTCCGCGCCGCCGGGCCACGCGCCGCGCGTCCGCACCCGCCGGCGCACCGCAGACCACCGAGGCATCCGAGGCCGGGACCCAGGCCGAGGCCCCCGCCGTGGAGACCCCGGAGACCCCTGCCGTGGAGGCCGCGCCCGCCGTCGAGGCGGAGACCGCGCCTGCCGGTCGCACCCGTCGCCGGGCCACCCGCCGTGCGTCCGCGCCCGCCGGGACGCCCACGGCCACCGAGAACGCTGAGACGGTCGTACCGGCAGCCTCCGCGCAGACCTCGCAGACCGAGGAGGCCGGCGAGGCCGAGGCGGCGACCGCCGCGCCCACCGCTGCCGCCACCGACGAGGAGGCGCCGCGCCGTACGCGTCGTCGTGCCACGCGCCGGGTCTCCGCGCCCGCCGCCGATGTCGCCGAGCCGGCCGAGGATGCCGCCGGGACCGCCGAGGAGGCCGAGATCACCGAGCCCACCGAGCCCACCGAGCCCACGCGGGCCGCGCAGCGCGCCGGATCCGCCCCCGCCGAGCCTGCCGCCGCCGAGGCGGAGCAGGCCCCCGAGGAGGGTGCGGCCCCGCGCCGTCGGCGTCGCGCCGTGCGGCAGGCCGCCACCGGGTTCGCCGAGCCCGCGCAGACCTCTGCCGCCAAGCGCGGCGGGAGCGCCGAGACGGGCGAGGACGAGTCGTCGCGCCGGCCGGCCCGGCCCGCCGTGGCCGTGTTCCAGCCGCCGGTGTTCACCGAGCCCAGGTTCCAGACCCCGGAGCGGGCCGCCGCGGAGGCCGCCGCCGAGGCCGCCGACGTGGAGGAGCCCCGGGAGCAGGCGGAGCAGGCGGAGCAGGCGGAGCAGGCGGAGGAGCGGGCCGAGTCCGGTTCGCGCCGCCGCCGTCGCCGCAAGGGCGCCGACAGGGCCGAGGAGACCCGGGCCGCCGAGGCCGTCGCCGAGGAGGAGCCGCAGGACTCCGCCGGCGCGGAGGACGTCGAGGACGCCGAAGAGGCGCAGGACGGCGAGGACGGCGAAGGCGCCGAGGGCTACGAGGAGTCCGGTTCGCGCCGCCGTCGCCGCCGGGGCGGCCGTCGCCGGCGGCGCGGTGAGGCCGCCGACGACGAGGGCGTCGAGGGCGAGGACGCGGCCGCCGAGCAGGCCGCGCAGGACGTCGAGGACACCGCCGAGCAGGAGGAGGAGGACGCCGAGGACGCGCGCGGCGAGGAGTCCGGCGGGTCCAGCGCCGGCAGCCGTCGCCGCCGTCGCCGTCGCCGCCGTGCCGGGGACGGTACGAGTGAGGGCGAGGCGTCCGCCGACGACCCGGAGCGCACGGTCGTCAAGGTCCGCGAGCCCCGCAAGGCCACCGAGCCGTCCGACGAGGTGCAGTCCATCAAGGGCTCGACCCGTCTGGAGGCCAAGAAGCAGCGCCGCCGCGAGGGCCGCGAGCAGGGCCGCCGGCGCGTGCCGATCATCACCGAGGCCGAGTTCCTGGCCCGGCGCGAGGCCGTCGAGCGCGTCATGGTCGTCCGTCAGCACGGCGACCGCACGCAGATCGGCGTCCTGGAGGACGACGTCCTCGTCGAGCACTACGTCAACAAGGAGCAGTCGACGTCGTACGTCGGCAACGTCTACCTGGGCAAGGTGCAGAACGTCCTGCCGTCGATGGAGGCCGCCTTCATCGACATCGGCAAGGGCCGCAACGCCGTCCTCTACGCCGGTGAGGTCAACTTCGGGGCGCTCGGCATGGCCAACGGGCCGCGCCGCATCGAGTCCGCCCTGAAGTCCGGCCAGTCCGTGCTGGTGCAGGTCACCAAGGACCCGATCGGCCACAAGGGTGCCCGTCTGACCAGCCAGGTCTCGCTGCCGGGCCGTTACCTCGTGTACGTCCCCGAGGGCTCGATGACCGGCATCAGCCGCAAGCTGCCCGACACCGAGCGGGCCCGGCTGAAGACCATCCTCAAGAAGGTCGTCCCCGAGGACGCGGGCGTCATCGTGCGCACTGCCGCCGAGGGCGCGAGCGAGGAGGAGCTGCGCCGGGACGTCGAGCGGCTCCAGGCGCAGTGGGAGGACATCCAGAAGAAGGCCAAGAACGGCAACGCGCCGACGCTGCTGTACGGCGAGCCGGACATGACCGTCCGGGTCGTGCGGGACATCTTCAACGAGGACTTCTCCAAGGTCGTCGTCAGCGGTGACGAGGCCTGGGAGACGATCCACGGCTACGTCGCGCACGTCGCGCCCGACCTGGCCGACCGGTTGTCGAAGTGGACCTCCGAGGTCGACGTCTTCGCCACGTACCGGATCGACGAGCAGCTCGCCAAGGCCCTGGACCGCAAGGTCTGGCTGCCCAGCGGCGGCTCGCTGGTGATCGACCGGACCGAGGCGATGGTCGTCGTCGACGTCAACACCGGCAAGTTCACCGGTCAGGGCGGCAACCTGGAGGAGACGGTCACCAGGAACAACCTGGAGGCGGCCGAGGAGATCGTGCGTCAGCTGCGGCTGCGCGACCTCGGCGGCATCATCGTGATCGACTTCATCGACATGGTCCTGGAGTCCAACCGCGACCTGGTGCTGCGCCGCCTGCTGGAGTGCCTGGGCCGCGACCGTACGAAGCACCAGGTGGCCGAGGTGACCTCGCTGGGCCTGGTGCAGATGACCCGCAAGCGGGTCGGCCAGGGCCTGCTGGAGTCCTTCTCCGAGACCTGCGTCCACTGCAACGGCCGCGGTGTCATCGTGCACATGGAGCAGCCGACCGCCGGTGGCGGTGGTGGCGGCAAGCGCAAGAAGCGCGGCGGCCGGGGCGGCGACGGGCAGGACCAGCACGAGCACGTGCACGAGACCGCTGCCGTGGCCGTGGAGACCGGTGAGGCCGTGGAGCCGGCGACCGAGACCGCGGTCGAGGTCGCGGCCGAGCTGGCCGAGCCCGTCGCGCTGCCCGCGCCCGAGTTCGAGCCGGACGAGGAGCTGTACAGCAGCGTCGCCGAGGCGGAGGCGGCGGCCACCCGTGGCCGTGGCAGGCGCCGGGCGAGCCGTCGTGCGTCGGCCCCTGCGGGCGCGCCGAAGACGGAGGCGGTGAAGGGTGATTCGGTGAAGGCCGAGGCCCCGAAGGCGGCGAGGGGCCGCAAGCGCGCCGCCGAGGCCGAGGCCCCGAAGACGGAGTCCGCCCTGGCCGCCGCCGCTCCGACCGCCCAGGACGTCACCGCCGAGGAGGCGGCGGCGGGCCCGGTGCGACCGGAGCCGGCCGCCGAGGCGCTGGCCGGGCCCGTGGCCGCCGAGGACCAGGTGGTTCCGGAGGCGCAGGCCGCCGACGAGGCCGCCGCGGAGGCCGCCCCCAAGGGCCGTACGCGACGTCGTGCGACCCGGAAGGTGTCGGCGCCCGCCGGTTCCCCCGCCGGGGCCGAGGCGGCCGTGGTGACGGTCGCCGAGACCGCTCCCGCGGCCGAGGCGCCGGTGGAGCAGCCGGAGGCCCCCGCGGCACCTGCCGCCGCCGAGGAGGCGCCCGCCGAGAGCGCCGCCCCGGCCCGCCCGCGCCGCCGCGCGGTCCGCAAGGCCACCGCGCCTACCGCGTCCGAGGAGACGGCCGTCGTGGTCGTCCCGTCGGCCGCGCCGGAGCAGGACGGCCAGGCCGACGAGGCCGGCCAGGCGGAGCAGGAGGCCGCGCCGGCCAAGAAGACCGCCCGCAAGGCGGCCAAGAAGGCCACGGCGAAGAAGGCGGCCACCAAGAAGACCGCGGCCAAGAAGACGGCCGCCAAGAAGACGACGGCCAAGAAGGCGGCCAAGACCGCCAAGACGGCCGCCGCGAAGTCGGCGGCGAAGAAGACCACCACGGTCTCCGCGCCCGCCGACGAGGCCTGAGACGCGGGGCGTGCGGCCGGTCCGGCGTGACCGGCCGCACGCCCGGTTCTCACCCGTGAGGCCGTGTCCCGGGTGACCGGGCGCACAGCCGCGGGGCCCGGTTTGACCCCCTCGGCCGTGCCCCGTAACCTTGACCGTCGGCGTGTCGAGTGGCACGCCACATCCCCGTAAACCTCCTTCCTTCCGGGCGCTGCGCCTTTGCGGCGGTGCGGGCCGGAAGAGGTCGTCCATGTCGTTTCTGGGCGGCTGGCCTGCGGGGGTGCCGTTTCTTCGAGCGAAAGAGAGATCCGCGTGTACGCCATCGTGCGCAGCGGTGGTCGCCAGCACAAGGTTGCTGTCGGCGACATCGTTGAGGTTGACAAGATTTCCACCGCCAAGGTGGGCGACACGGTCGAGCTCTCGACCCTGCTCGTCGTCGACGGCGACTCCGTGACCAGCGACCCGTGGGTGCTGGCCGGCATCAAGGTCCAGGCCGAGGTCGTGGACCACCACAAGGGCCAGAAGATCGACATTCTGCGCTACAAGAACAAGACCGGCTACCGCCGTCGTCAGGGCCACCGCCAGCAGTACACGGCGATCAAGGTCACTGAGATCCCCGCGGCTGCGAAGTAAGGGACTGAGGAGACATGGCACACAAGAAGGGCGCATCGTCCACCCGGAACGGTCGCGACTCCAATGCCCAGCGGCTCGGCGTGAAGCGCTTCGGCGGTCAGGTCGTCAACGCGGGTGAGATCCTGGTCCGCCAGCGCGGCACCCACTTCCACCCCGGTGCGGGCGTCGGCCGTGGCGGCGACGACACGCTGTTCGCCCTGCAGGCCGGTGCGGTGGAGTTCGGTACCCACCGTGGCCGCAAGGTCGTGAACATCGTTCCGGTCGCCTGAAACAGGGCGTAGACCGAGCGTTTCGTTTCGCGAGGCGGACCTCACTTCCCGGTCGGGAAGCGGGTCCGCCTTTCGCGTGTTGATACAGGCAAGACCCTTATCTCTCTGGAGGCACCCCACCATGACCACCTTCGTGGACCGCGTCGAGCTGCATGTCGCCGCGGGTAACGGAGGCCACGGCTGTGCCTCCGTACACCGGGAGAAGTTCAAGCCGCTCGGCGGCCCGGACGGCGGCAACGGCGGCCGTGGCGGCGATGTGATCCTGACCGTCGACCAGTCGGTCACCACGCTCCTGGACTACCACCACTCCCCGCACCGCAAGGCCACCAACGGCAAGCCCGGCGAGGGCGGCAACCGTTCCGGCAAGGACGGCCAGGACCTGGTCCTGGCGGTGCCGGACGGCACGGTCGTGCTGGACAAGGCGGGCAACGTGCTCGCCGACCTGGTCGGGCACGGCACGTCGTACGTCGCCGCGCAGGGCGGCCGGGGCGGCCTCGGCAACGCGGCGCTCGCGAGCGCCCGCCGCAAGGCGCCCGGGTTCGCGCTGCTCGGCGTGCCGGGGGACCTGCACGACATCGTGCTGGAGCTGAAGACCGTCGCCGACGTGGCCCTGGTGGGCTACCCGAGCGCGGGCAAGTCCTCGCTGATCTCCGTCCTCAGCGCGGCCAAGCCGAAGATCGCCGACTACCCGTTCACCACCCTGGTGCCCAACCTCGGTGTGGTGACGGCCGGTTCGACCGTCTACACCATCGCCGACGTGCCCGGTCTGATCCCGGGCGCCAGCCAGGGCAAGGGGCTGGGCCTGGAGTTCCTGCGGCACGTCGAGCGGTGCAGCGTGCTCGTGCACGTGCTGGACACGGCGACCCTGGAGTCCGACCGCGACCCGGTCTCCGACCTCGACATCATCGAGGAGGAGCTGCGTCAGTACGGCGGCCTGGACAACCGGCCCCGGATCGTCGTCCTGAACAAGGTCGACGTGCCCGACGGCAAGGACCTCGCCGAGATGGTGCGGCCCGACCTGGAGGCGCGCGGCTACCGCGTGTTCGAGGTGTCGGCGGTCGCGCACATCGGGCTGAAGGAGCTGTCGTACGGGCTCGGTGAGCTGGTCGCGAAGGCGCGCGCCGCGAAGCCGAAGGAGGAGGCGACCCGCATCGTCATCCGGCCGAAGGCCGTGGACGACAGCGGCTTCACCGTGCGGCGCGAGGAGGTCGCCGGCGAGCCGCTGTTCCGGGTGCGCGGCGAGAAGCCGGAACGCTGGGTGCGGCAGACCGACTTCAACAACGACGAGGCCGTCGGCTACCTCGCCGACCGCCTGAACCGCCTCGGTGTGGAGGAGCAGTTGATGAAGGCGGGCGCCCGCGCGGGCGACGGCGTCGCCATCGGCCCCGAGGAGAACGCGGTCGTCTTCGACTGGGAGCCGACCGTCATGGCCGGCGCCGAGATGCTCGGCCGCCGCGGCGAGGACCACCGCTTCGAGGAGCCCCGGCCCGCGGCCCAGCGCCGCCGCGACCGTCAGGCCGAACGCGACGATACCGAGCGCGAATACGACGACTTCGAGCCGTTCTAGCCCGCTTTCTTCACCGAGGGAATCGCCACCGCGGCAGCCGTGCCGGCCTCATTGATCGCCAATTCTCACCAAGAGAGTCATCTGATAGCTTAAAAGCGATCCCAAGGCCGGAACGGAGGTGCGAGGGGCTGGTCCGACCTGACCCGGTCTAGGGCGTTCCCTCGGATGCGATGCTGCAACTGCACAAGCTCGAGCGCTACAAGGACGATCAGGGAAATGAGATCGTCTACGACGGAGAAATCCGCGAGGACAAGATCGATATCCGGTTCAAGGGGTCGAACAATACCCTGGTGATCAGCCCCGAGGCGGATATACGAGATCTCCTCATCACCTTCACGGGAAACGACGGGAAGATCGAGATCGGCCCGACCACGAAGAAGCGCGCGGGTCTCCGCTTCGAATTGCGCTGCGGGCACGAGTCGCGGATCTGGATCGGTGAGAACGTCGGCTGTGCCGGCCGCACCTTCATCTCCGCCGTCGAGGGCGTGTCCGTGACGATCGGCGACGACGTCATGTTCGCCAAGAACATCGAGGTGCGCGGCGACGACACCCACCCGATCTTCGACGTGCGCACCGAGAAGCGAATGAACCCGTCCCAGTCGATCGTCGTGGGCGAGCACGTCTGGATCGCGAAGCACGCGGTCGTGATGGGCGGCGTCACCATCGGCAACGGTTCGGTGATCGGCTTCCGTTCCATCGTGACCTCGAACATCCCGAACAACGTCGTCGCCGTCGGGGCACCCGCCCGCGTGGTGCGCAAGAACATAGCCTGGGAGCGCCCCGAGGTCGTGCCGCGCCGCCCCAACGAGCAGTACCCGCGCAAGGGGGAGAAGTCCCCGAAGTACTGGAACCTCACCGACGAGTCGGCCGTCCCGGAGAAGCCGGTGGTGGTACGGCAGCAGTCCGGCACGGGCGCGCGGCGCCTGGCCCGGCGCCTCCCGGCCCCGGTGAAGCGAGCGGTCCGGAAGCTGATGCCCTCCCGCTGAACCCCGAGCGGCCCCACAGCAGTTCACCCCGGTACGGAGGATTCCGTACCGGGGTGAACTGCTGTCAGGCGCTTGCCGAGCGCCGCGGGTGCGTCACCGCGCCCCGGCGGCCGACTCCAGGTGGGTCACCATGCGGTGCAGCCCCGCGGGCAGGTCGACCACCGGGCTCCAGCCGAGGGCCGCCAGCTTCGCACTGTCCAGGCCCTGCTTCTTGGTGAGGCTGTAGGAGCGCTCGTCGGACTCGTTGCTGAACCGCAGGCGCAGCCCGCGCTCCGGGTGCACCTCGGTGAACAGCTCGGCCAGGCGCCGGATGGAGACCAGTCCGGCCGGGTCCGCGACGTTGTACGCCACCTGGTCACCGCGGAGCAGCGCGTAGAACATCCCCGCGATGGCGTCGGCCACGTACGTGTACGTCCGCACGCCGGAACCGTCGCTGTTGAGCACGATGTCCTTGCCGTTCACCACGTTCGCGGCGAAGTCGGCCTGCACGCGGCCGTCGTCGAGCGCCATGCCCGGGCCGTAGATGTGGCCGAACCTGACGGCACGGCAGGTGATGCCGTACTGGGCCTGGTAGGTGACGCAGATCGTCTCCGCGGCCCGCTTGCCCTCGGCGTAGCACGCCCGCGGGTTGAGGATGTCGAAGCCGCCGTAGCTCTGCTCGTCGATCAGCTCGGTCTCCGGGGCCTGGGCGCCGTAGACCTCCGCCGAGGACATCAGGACGAAGCCGCGGCTGCCCTTCTCCACGCACAGGTCGAGCAGGTTGAACGTGCCCAGCAGGTTCGCCTTGATCGTGCTGACCGGCTGGCTGCCGTGCAGGGCGGGCCGGGCGGCGCTCGCCCCGTGGATCACGTAGTCGACCGGGCCGTCCAGTTCGAGCGGCGCCGACACGTCCTGGACGACGAGGTGGAAGTCCGGGCGGTCGAGGATGTCCGCGAGCAGTCGCCGGGCCTTCTCCCCGTTGCGCACCAGACCGTGCACGGTGATGCCCAGCCCGTGCCTGTCGTTCAGCGCCAGCAGCGTGTAGACGGCGTACGACGGCAGCATGCCGCTGGCGCCGGTGACCAGCACGGAGCAGCCGGCCAGCTCACTCCACGGCAGGTCGCGGTCGAGGATCTCGTCGAGGTCGCGCGCGATGACGGCGCTGGAGACGGTGGTCACTGAACTCACATGCCTACGATCTGCTGGTTCTCGATGATCTCGAAGAACGTCCGGCAGAGGTAGAAGTCCTCGGCCGTGGTGATCTTTATGTTCGAGCGGGGGCCGACCACCCGGTACAGCTTGTGGCCGTACCGGTGCATCAGGGAGCAGGAGTCGATGGAGTCGTGCTCGCCCTCGGAGACCGCGCGGTCGTACAGCGAGAGGATCTGGCCGAGGCGGAAGCTCTGCGGGGCCTGCGCGGCGTAGATGTGGTCGCGCGGGATCACGTCGTCGACGTGCTCGGCCGCGCTGGAGACCACGGTCTCGTTGAACTTCGTGCAGGTGATGGCCGAGCCGTGCTCGTGCACGGTCTCGATGTTGGCGCTGATCAGCTTCCCGTCGATCAGCGGCCGCACGCCGTCGTGGATCAGCACGACGCTGTCCTCGGGGCACTCGGCGGCGACGGCCTTGAGCGCGTTGTGCCGCGACTCCTGGCCGGTCTTGCCGCCGTCGACGATCCACCGGACCTTCTCGATCTCGTACCGCGTGAGCAGCTTCGTCATGTGCTCGCGGTACTCGGGGAGGATCGCGATGGCGATCGCGTCGATGTCCGGGTGGGCCTCGAAGTGCTCGAGGGTGTGGATGATGATCGGCTTGCCGTGGATCTCGAGGAACTGCTTGGGCAGGGCCCGGGAGTTCATCCGCGACCCGATGCCGCCGGCGAAAAGCATTGCGATGTTCATGGTTCATGCCTCCGACTGGTCACTGAGCGGTTCGTCGCCCGGCGCCGTATCGTCCGGGGCGAGATCGAGCCACTGGTGATCTCCGCCCGTCTGCCTGTCACTGGGATCGCCGAGGATCAGCCAGTCGATCACCCGGTCCGCCGAGTTGGTGTCGACGAAGTCGAAGTTCTCCTCGCGGAACTGCGCCACCTTGGAGGTGTCGAAGTCCTCGTCCTGCAGGGCCTTGAGCAGTGCGTCGAACGTCACGCAGATCTTGCCGGGCGCGACCGAGTCGTAGTCGCGGTGGAATCCACGGATGACCGAGTAGCTGTCCTTGTCGTACGCGTAGAACAGGATCGGCCGGTCGAGCAGCGTGTACTCGTAGATGATGGACGAGTAGTCCGTGACGAGTACGTCGGTGACTTGCAGCAGGTCGTTGGTGTCCGGGAACGACGCGAAGTCCAGCAGCCGGTCGGAGTATTCCGCGGGTATCGGCACGGAACCCGGTATGAAGTGGTGCATGCGGAACAGGACGACGTACTTGTCCCCGCAGACCTCGTGCAGTTTCGCGAAGTCGATGCGGTCGTAGTCGTAATGCGCGTCGGAAATTCCCTTGCCGCGGAAGGTCGGCGCGAACAGGACTATCTTCTTGCCCCTGAGCTTCGGGTTGGCGGTAAAGAAGTCCTCGACGACCTTACGGGAACGCTCCTCGTCGAGGAACGTGTCTATTCGGGGCAGGCCGGTCGGGACGACCGCCGACTCCTCGATACCGAAAGCCTCGGCGTACACCGGCACGAGGTGCTCGGAACCGGTGATCACGTAGGTGTACTTGCGGTGGGCGTTGGTCAGCTTCGGCGAACCGTAGCGCCCGAACCGGCTGTAGCCGACGGACTTGAAGCCGCTGCCGGCGTGCCACAGCTGGATGATCTTCGTATCCGGGGAGATGCCCAGCTGCGCGATGAGCCCGAAGTAGTCGTCCATCAGTACGACGTCCGACGTGGCGAGCAGGTAGATGAGGCGCAGCGTCGTCCACTTGTTGGCCGTGGACGGGATCCGGAACGAGTGGCGGAACTGCCACTGCTTGTCGAGGCCCCGCTCGATCATCCGGTCGTGGACGCGCAGCAGGTTGCCGCCGAGGCCGGTACGCATCTCGGAGGCGAAGAGGATCCTGTTGCCGCGCGGCGGGTTGAGACGGCGCGAGAGCGAGTAGACGCGGTTGGCGAGCTTGCGGCGCCGGGCCCGCGGCAGCACCTTCAGACCGATGCGCTTGCCGAGCGGCTTCTTCGGGCCCTTGTTCGGGCCCTTCTTCTTCTTGGCCGGTCCGGCACTGCGGAACAACTGGTACGTCCGCATCAGGAACTCGGGGTTCTCGTCGTCGTCCGAGATTCCGAAGGCGATCACGTACGCGGTGCGGTTGCGATCGTAGAGGAAGGTGCGGGAGTCCACGTCCAGGCGGTCAATGGCCGTGAGGTCGAAGTCCGCGGCGGGCAGCCGCTCCTCGCCGGCGACCGGGACGACACGCCACGTGCCGTTGGGCACCTGACGGCGGTCCTGGAAGTTGGTGACGTTGATCTCCAACCGGTGCTCTTCGGCAGTGATTTGCCGAGAATTCACCGGAAACTCGCGCTCACCGTCGACAATCAGGAAACGGAGAGTACTAGGATCTCCGGTGAAGTCCGAGACGACCGCGGTGAGAGAAAGGTGTACGCGCTCCCAGGAAATCGTCGCTATAGAGCAACGTGCCATCGTTGTCCTTCCGTCCGTGATGCCGCCGCGCAACTGTGAGGGCCTGCGCGACGGCTACGGGGCCTGCCTGCGCGAGGTGGGGGGCGACCGTGGGAGCATAGCGTACTGACCCAGGGCAGCCCTAAGTCGTGACCGGGGCCACTGGTTCCCCCCTTGGCGGCTCAAAGGGCCGCGTTCCACAGGGTAATGCCCGCATACGCCGCCGAGCGCCACGCGGCCGGGATAAACCGTTTTCACCAGGACACGGGCAAAGAGGGTTACCCAGCCCTGTCCCTATCGTCACCGGACTATCACGCTGCGCAATGAGAGGCCGCCAACCTGGCCTTCCGTCGCGCCCTCTCCGGCCGTGCACCGCACACATGTCGTTCACTGTGCGGACATTCCGTCAAGACCGGCCGCCCCGCGCACCGGACGCCGCCCGCCGTCGTGGCCCGCGTCACGTGAGCGACGACACTCGACGGCACTCGACGGCTCGTCAGCGCCGGACCCGAGCCGGGTCCGGGTGGCGGCGCGAGCCGTCCGTGTACTGGACGAATGCACGCCGGACGCCCTCCCTCACGTAGATTCGGCACGTGGACATGGGCGTGCAGTCGAACCGACACGAAGACCACGAAGACACGGGCAGCGAGGCGGCAGGGCCACGGCAGGCCGTGCGTGAGGCCCGCAGGGTCGTCGTCAAGGTGGGCTCCTCGTCCCTGACCACCGCCGCGGGCGGGCTCGACGCCGACCGCGTCGACGCCCTCGTCGACGCGCTGGCCAAACTGCGCAGCGGGGGAGAGAAGGAGATCGTGCTGGTCTCCTCCGGCGCCATCGCCGCCGGACTCGCCCCCCTCGGGCTGCGCCGCCGCCCCAAGGACCTCGCCCGGCAGCAGGCGGCCGCCAGCGTCGGCCAGGGCCTGCTCGTCGCCCGCTACACCGCCTCCTTCGCCCGGTACGGCGTCCGCGTCGGACAGGTGCTGCTCACCTCCGACGACATGAGCCGCCGCGCCCACCACCGCAACGCCTCCCGGACGCTGGACAAACTGCTCGCCATGGGCGCCCTCCCCGTCGTCAACGAGAACGACACCGTGGCCACCGACGAGATCCGCTTCGGCGACAACGACCGCCTCGCCGCCCTCGTCGCCCACCTCGTCCACGCCGACCTGCTGGTCCTCCTCTCCGACGTCGACGGCGTCTACGACGGCGACCCCAGCAGGCCCGGCACCTCCCGGATAGCGGAGGTGAGGGGACCGGAGGACCTCGCCGGCGTCGAGATCGGCAGCGCCGGAAAGGCCGGCGTCGGCACCGGAGGCATGGTCACCAAGGTCGAGGCCGCCCGCATCGCGGCCGCCGCCGGCATCCCCGTGGTGCTCACCAGCGCCGTGCACGCGGCCGACGCCCTGGCCGGCGGCGACACCGGCACCTACTTCCACCCCGCCGGCAAGCGCTCCGCCGACCGGCTGCTCTGGCTCCAGCACGCCTCCACCCCGCGGGGCGCGCTGACGCTGGACGACGGCGCCGTCCGCGCGGTCGTCGACCGGCGCACCTCGCTGCTGCCCGCCGGAATCGCCGCAGTGGAGGGCGAGTTCAGCGCCGGAGACCCCGTCGAACTGCGGGACACCGCCGGCCGCGCCGTGGCCCGCGGGCTCGTCAACTTCGACGCCAAGGAGATCCCCCAGCTGATCGGGCGTTCGACCCACGAGCTGGCCCGCGAGCTGGGCCCCGCCTACGAGCGCGAGGTCGTCCACCGGGACGACCTGGTGATCCTGCCCGGAGCGCGGGGCCGCGACCGCACGTGAACACGTGCGCGAACCCGCCCGCGCCGGAGCGGAACCGCCCGTAAACCGGGGAGGGGCGACCGCCTCCGCCGGGGGACGTTCCGTAAAACCGCCACACTGAGCCCTGCGGCCTGCTCAACTTTGACTCAGGGGCGCGTGCGCCCCGGGAACGTGTTGAAGGGACAGGTTCCGTCAAGGGTTCTCGCGTGAAGGAGGCCGTCGTGAGACGAGTGCGCCCGGGGGCGGCGTCCCGCGGTGCTCTGACGAGCGTCGCGGCCGGGGACACCTACGAGGAGCCCAGGGACCTGCCCCGCCTGTGGCACGTCACCCTCAGCGTCTCCGGGGACAAGGTGCCCCTGCCGGATCTGCGGCGCTCCCTGGAGCAGCTCGCCCACGACCACCCCTTCCTGCTGACCAGCAGATACGCCGGCGACCACGCGGAGATCCGGTACTGGGAGGAGGCCCGCGACCTGCACGACGCCGCCGCCGTGGCGCTGCGCCTGTGGGGCGAGCACCGGCAGAGCGCGGGGCTGCCGCCGTGGGAGATCGTCGGCCTGGAGGTCATCGACCGGGAGACCTACCACCAGCGCATCGCCGAGGGCTACGGCCCCGCCCCCGCGACACCGGTCGGGGTCCACCCGTTCTGACAGCCGGAGCTCTGGTCCTGCCGGCCGCCAGTGCCCCGCGTGGGCGGTGTTTTGTCACGTCTCGCGGTGTGGGACGTGAGCTGAACGGCTCAGCACGGCGCACTACGCTTCCCTCATGACCACGCTCTCGCCGTACGACTCCCTCTCTCCGGTCACCCAGGCCGCCTACCGGGCCAAGGCCGCCGCGGCCGACCTCGCGCCGCTCCCGCGCGCCGAGAAGGACGACGCGCTGCTCGCGATCGCCGACGCCCTGGAGGTCCGCACCAGCGAGATCGTCGAGGCCAACGCCCTGGACGTGGCCAAGGCGCGCGAGAACGGCACCAGCGAGTCCATCGTGGACCGGCTCACCCTCACCCCCGAGCGGATCCGCGCCATCGCCTCCGACGTCCGCGACGTCGCGAAGCTGCCCGACCCCGTCGGTGAGGTCGTCCGCGGCTCCACCCTCCCCAACGGCATCGACCTGCGTCAGGTCCGCGTCCCGCTCGGCGTCGTCGGCATCATCTACGAGGCCCGCCCGAACGTCACCGTCGACGCCGCCGCCCTCTGCCTGAAGTCCGGCAACGCCGTCCTGCTGCGCGGCTCCGCCTCCGCCTATGCCTCCAACGCCGCCCTCGTCCGGGTGATCCGCGACGCCGTCGGCGGCGCCGGGCTGCCCGCCGACGCCGTCCAGCTGGTGCCCGGCGAGAGCCGTGACTCGGTGCGCGAGCTGATGCGGGCCCGCGGACTCGTCGACGTCCTCATCCCGCGCGGCGGCGCCTCCCTCATCCAGACCGTGGTCAGCGAGTCCACCGTCCCGGTGATCGAGACCGGCACCGGCAACTGCCACGTGTACGTCGACGCCGATGCCGACATCGACATGGCCGTCGACATCCTGATCAACTCCAAGGCCCAGCGGCCCAGCGTCTGCAACGCCGCCGAGACCCTGCTGGTCCACCAGGACATCGCCGCCGAGTTCCTGCCGCGCGCCCTAGACGCCCTCGCCGACGCCGGGGTGACCGTGCACGCCGACCCGCGCGTGCTGGCCCACGCCAAGGGCTCCAGGGCCACCGTGGTCGAGGCGACCGCGGAGGACTGGGAGACCGAGTACCTCTCCTACGACATCGCCGCCGCCGTCGTGGACTCGCTGGACAGGGCCGTCGAGCACATCCGGCTGTGGACCTCGGGCCACACCGAGGCGATCGTCACCACCTCGCAGCAGGCCGCCCGCCGCTTCACCCAGCTGGTCGACTCCACCACCGTCGCCGTGAACGCCTCCACCCGCTTCACCGACGGCGGCCAGTTCGGCTTCGGCGCCGAGATCGGCATCTCCACCCAGAAGCTGCACGCCCGCGGCCCCATGGGCCTGCCCGAGCTGACCAGCACGAAGTACATCGTCACCGGCGACGGACACGTACGCCGCTGACCCGGGCCCGGCCACGGCCGCACCGCCGGACGCCGTGGGGTCCGCCGCGCAGGCGTCTCGGCAGGCGGATGAATTTCCATACCGTCTGCCCAAATTGACCCCCCAGGTCTACTCTGGACCCGTGCCGGAGGACGTGGGGGGCACGCCGTTCCCTGACGGCTGGGAGCCCGACGACGACCACGACCGCGGAGTGTCGGACGAAGAGTTCGCCTCCGTGGTCTTCGACGAGGCCTTCGTACGCGCGGCCGTGATCCACGAGCCGACCGCGGTCGAGCGCCTCCTGGCGGCCGCCCAGGCCAGAGCCGAGGCCTCCGAGGCGGAGGCCCGCCGCGCCCGTACCCGGGCCGACCGCTACGACGAGGCGTACAGCCCCGACGGCTCCGGTTTCGGCCACGACCGCGACGACGACGAGCCGGACGACACCTACCTCCTGTCCGGCCACCGCGGCTTCGGCCCCTACGGCAGACAGGTCCGCTGGCACCGGCCCGTCGCCTGGATCCTCGCCCTCGTCATGGGTGTCGGCATGGTCGCGCTGGCCTTCGCCGCCGTCTACCGTGGCGCCTCCTCCACGGACACCCGGGACCGGGAGCCGGCCCCCGCGTCCACCGGCCTGGAGCAGAGCGCGGCGGCTCCCTCGGCCTCCGCCGACTCCTCCCAGCCGGCCGTCCCGGCAAGTCCGCGCTCCCCTTGAGCGCGCTTGCGCGAATTTGCTGAGGACCTGTCAGAAGTTGTGGTGGAGCAGGGCGTTTACCCTGGGCCCACGCGACCTACCCTGAAAGTATGGGCGGGCCTGGAGACCCACCGGAGGGGACACCCGAGGGCGGCCCCGGAGGTGCCGAGGACGAATACCGATCCGTCGTGTTCGACGAGTCGTTCGTCCGCGCTGCCCGCCTCCAGGAATCCTCCGCACAGGAGCGCGTGAGCGACCACGCACCCGCCGTGCGCCGCCGCCCGCCCCTGCACCGGGGGCTGTCCCGGCAGGCACTGGTCCTGCTCCTGCTGATCGCGGTCGCCTTCGCCACCGCCGTCGTCATGGGCATCCGCCACCCGACCGGCGTCCCAGGGGCCCGGCGGCCCGTGCAGCCCCTGCGGATGACCGTCGTCCCGCTCGCCCCCCTCGGCAAGGTGCCCGGCGCCGCCGACGTCGCGTCCCTGTACCGGCACAGCCCCGCCGCCGGCTTCGAGCCGGGCGCCGACGGGATCCCCTTCCCGGCCGTCCGGGCCACCGCGCACTTCTCCGACAGTCAGGTCACGGCCGCGCTGACCATCGCCCGGACCTACATCGTGCGCTCCTCCGCGAACCCCGACGTGGTCACCGGTCACCAGGTCCGCGGCGTCCGGGCCCTCCTCGACGGCGACCAGCTCGACCAGTTCGACCAGAGTTTCGACCATCCGGCGGCGGACGGTCGGCACAGCCCGACCGGCTGGGTGGTCCGCCTCGACCCCTCCCGGGTGGAGCTGGCCGACACCGGCATCCGCGACCAGGGCACCCTGCAGGCCGTCGAGACGGACGCGGCCACCCTGGAGGTCACCGCCGACACCGTCGTCGTCTACGCCCTCCGCCCGACCGGCGCCGGCGCCGGGGCCCAGGTGTCCCTGTTCACCGTCCGCCGCGCGCTGACGTTCCGCTTCGACCGCGACGACCTGCGCGTCGGCCAGACCCAGCTGACCGTCTCCGACGTGGAGGCCGGACCCCTCTCGTGCGCCGACGACGCCACCGGCTACTTCCGCCCCCTCCTGGCCGGGACCACCGCGCGTCCCGGCGCCCCGGCGGGCACCGACCCCTTCGCCCCGGCCGGAACCCCGGCCCTCTGCGGCACCCTGGCAACGGCGGGGGGGCCGAAGGTGTGATGGGTGGGCGGGGGGCAGGGCGGGCCGGTCGCTGGAGCGGGGCCGCTCTCCGGGGCCGGCCCCTAGGCGCGGCCGTCGCCGAGACCCCGGCGGGGCCGGCCTCCGCGGCCGGCGGCGCCGCCAGGGCCTGTCCGGCGGATCTTCGTGGAGCAGCCCGCGGCGTCCGGTGCGTGCTCTCGGCGTGCGCCCGGATCGCCCTCGTACTGGACGTACTTGGGTGATTCGGGCGTGCGGCGAGAGGGCGTGCCAGTCGTCGCGGGCCCACGAAGATCCGCCGGACAGGCCCTAGTCCTCGTCCCGCGGCGGGGTGTCCTCCGGTGTGCCCTGCGGGTCGCCGTTAGGCGGCGGGCTCGTGAAACCGTTGAAGCCGCGGCGGACCCGGCCGCCGAGATCGCCGGCGCCGCCCGCGAGGTCCGTGACCAGCTTCATCAGCGGGTCCTTGGACGTCTTCACGTCGCTCGCATAGCTCGCCGCCGACTCCCGGAACGAGTCGCTGACCTTGGTGTCCTTGTCCTCGGTGCGCCGCGGATAGTGGCCGTCCATGATCCGCTGGTAGTCCCGCGACTCGGCCCACTTCTTCAGCTCGGCCGCCCGGATGGTCGCGAAGGGGTGCGAGCGGGGCAGCACGTTCAGGATCTTCAGCACGGAGTCGCGCAGATCGCCCCCCGCCTCGTACTCCTCGGCCTGCTCCAGGAACGCGTCCACGTTCATCTCGTGCAGGTGGTTGCCGCCCGCGATCTTCATCAGGCCCCGCATCGAGGCCCGTACGTCCTGGCCCACCAGCAGCCCCGCCCGGTCCGCCGACAGCTCCGACTTGCGGAACCACTCCCGCAGCGCCGTCACGATCGCCATGATCGCCAGATTGCCGAGCGGGATCCAGGCGACCTTCAGCGCCAGCGTGGTCAGGAACAGCAGGATCGTGCGGTACACCGAGTGACCGGACAGCGCGTGACCCACCTCGTGGCCGACGACCGCCCGCATCTCCTCCTCGTCGAGCAGCTCGACGAGCCCGGTGGTGACCACGATGATCGGTTCGTCCAGCCCGATGCACATCGCGTTCGGCTGCGGGTCCTGGTTGACGTACATCGGAGGGACCTTCTCCAGGTCCAGGATGTAACAGGCGTCCAGCAGCATGTCGTGCAGATGCGCGAACTGCCGCTCCGAGACGCGCACCGAGTCGGACAGGAACAGCAGCCTGAGGCTCCGCTCCGGCAACAGCCCGCTCAGCGCCTTGAAAACGGTGTCGAAGCCGCTGAGCTTGCGCAGCGCCACCAGCGCCGACCGGTCGGCCGGGTGCTCGTACGCACGCGAGGAGATCTCCGGGAAGCGCCTGCGCTGCCTGCTGGGCACGCTCTCGCGTCCCGTCTGCTCGTGGCTGTCGTCGGACATGTCTTCCCCCATGTGCGTGTGAGTTGCTCACTGTGCCCCCGAGGCGGGGCCCAGCCTAGGCGGAGATACGGTGGACCGGCAGTACAGCCGAAGGAGTCCACGTCATGGAGCACCACCCCGCAGCCACCTGGCTGACCGAGGCCGCCACGAGCGCCGTCCAGCAGCACGGGACGGGGAACCTGCTCCGGGTCGTCCTGGTCGTGATGATCCTGGGCTGCGCACTGACCGCCTGGTTCCTGCTGCGCGGCTACAAGCAGAAGGACGACTGACCAAGGGCGAAGGTTCCCCCGCGGAAGATCCCCGGGAGGATCCCCGCGACCGGTCGCCCCGCCCCCCGTCCGTCCCCAACGGCGGAGTCGGCGTGAGCGCCGCCGGGGCGCCCGCATACGATGAGCCGACATCTTTATCCCGCCCACACGCGATAGGTTCTGCCGAAGATGAGCTTCCACAGCACCGCTGCCCAGTTGGTCACCCTCGCCGCCGAGGGCGGAGAGCACGGCGGCCACCACGAAAGCCTCAACCCGGCCGTCACCGGCGGCAGCGCCCTCGCCATCCTCCTGCTCCTGCTGTGGATCACCACCCGCTTCAACCGCGACCGCTGACCCGGGAGCCCGGCCCCGGCCGGGCAGCGCGGACCGGGCCGGTAGGGTCTGCACGCATGGGAGAGCAGGACATGCCTACCGGTCCGGCGAACGAGACGGCCGCACGCGCCGCCGGTGACGCGCTGAGCACCCCCGGCCACGCCGCCGGGAACGACCGCTCGGCCGCCGGGGCGACGGACACGGCCGCCGGCACCGTGCGCACCCCGGCGTTCCGGCCGGGTCACGGCCCCGCCCACACGGGCAAGCGCCGTCTCGGCGTCATGGGCGGAACGTTCGACCCGATCCACCACGGCCACCTGGTCGCGGCCAGCGAGGTCGCCGCGCAGTTCCAGCTGGACGAGGTCGTGTTCGTCCCCACCGGCCAGCCGTGGCAGAAGTCCCACCGCGACGTCTCCCCGGCCGAGGACCGCTACCTGATGACGGTCATCGCGACCGCCGAGAACCCGCAGTTCTCCGTCAGCCGCATCGACCTCGACCGCGGCGGCCCCACCTACACCGTGGACACGCTGCGTGACCTGCGCGCGCTCAACCCCGACACCGACCTGTACTTCATCACCGGCGCCGACGCCCTCGCCCAGCTCCTGACCTGGCGCGACACCGAGGAACTGTTCTCCCTCGCGCACTTCATCGGCGTCACCCGCCCCGGTCACCACCTGACCAACCCGGGCCTGCCGGAGGGCGGCGTCTCCCTCGTCGAGGTCCCCGCGCTCGCCATCTCCTCCACAGACTGCCGTGCGAGAGTCGCCAAGGGCGAACCCATCTGGTACATGGTGCCGGACGGAGTCGTGCGCTATATCGACAAGCGCGAGCTGTACCGCGGCGAGTGAGCCGAGAGGGGCACCGGTGAACGACCGATACGACGCGGGAGACGCAGGGTACGGCGCCGGCCCGTACGAGATCGTCGGCTACGACGAGTACGGGCAGCCCGTGTACCGGCAGGTCCCGGCACAGCAGCCCGAGCAGCAGCCCTACGACCCGTACCCCCAGCAGGGCTACGGCTACGACCCGTACGCCACCGGCCGGCCGCAGCAGCCGCCCTCCTACGACCCCTACGCCACCGGTCAGCAGCCGTCCTACGACTCCTACGGCGCCCCGGCGGCACACGACCCCTACGGCACCGGCACCGCACCGGGCGGCCAGGGCCCCACCGCCCCGTACGACCCCTACGGGCAGGCGGCGAACAGTGGGCAGCAGCGCCGGACCGCCGAGCAGACCGCCTACATCCCGCAGCAGTCCGGCCCCGTCGAGGAGCCGGAGGCACCGGCCGCCCGGCCCGGGCGTCCGGCGGACCCGGCGGCCGCCTCCGAACCGGAGTACCACACCGAGCAGTTCGCCTTCGTCGAGGAGCCCACCGACGACTCCGACGACGTCATCGACTGGCTGAAGTTCACCGAGAACCGCACCGAGCGCCGCGAGGAGGCCCGCCGCCGCGCCCGCGGCCGGATCATCGCCCTCCTCGTCGTCCTCGCCCTCGTGGCCGTCGGCGGCGTCGGCTACCTCTGGTACGCCGGGAAGCTGCCCGGCCTGTCCTCCTCCGGCTCCAAGGCGGACACGGCCACGCCCGTGGGCGCCCAGAAACGCGACGTGATCGTCGTCCACCTGCACGTCACCGGCACGAGCCGCACCTCGACCGCGCTGCTGGTCGACAACACCACCACCAAGCAGGGCACCACGGTCCTGCTGCCCAACTCCCTCGCCCTCACCGGCGACGACGGCACCACCACGACCCTCGCCAAGTCAGTCGGCGGCGACGGCGCGTCCGGCACCCGCGACCAGCTCGACACCGTCCTCGGCACCAGCATCCAGGGCACCTGGCGCCTCGACACCCCCTACCTGCAGAACCTGGTCGAGCTGGTCGGCGACATCGACATCGACACCAACGCCGACGTGCCCGACCCGGACTCCAAGAAGAAGGGCGCGGCCCCGCTCGTCCACAAGGGCCAGGACCAGACCCTCAGCGGGAAGATGGCCGTCGCCTACGCCACCTACCGCGCCCCCGGCGAGGCGCAGAACGCCCAGCTGGAGCGGTTCGGGCAGGTCATGCAGGGCGTGCTGCGCAAGATGTCCACCGACCCGACCGGGGCCACGACCACCGTGCAGACCCTCGCGCAGATCCTCGACCCGCCCCTCACCGACAAGGACCTCGGCGCGTTCCTGGCCAAGCTCGCCGACCTCGCCAAGGGCGGCGACTACAAGACGGCCCTCCTGCCCGTGCAGGCCGACGGCACCCTCAGCCCGCACACCAGCGACAGCGTGGTCAAGGACATCCTCGGCGGCACCGCCAAGAGCCCCGACGCCGGCTCCGCGGTCCGGGTCTCCGTGCAGAACGCCACCGGCGTCAAGGACGACACCGAGAAGGCCCGCGTGGTGCTCCTCAACGGCGGCTTCACCTTCCTGGAAGGCGGCTCGGCAACCGGCACCCGGGCCGCCTCGAAGGTCGTCTACCAGGACGCCGCCGACAAGGAGAACGCCACCGAGGTCGCCAAGACCCTCGGCCTGCCCGCCGGCTCCGTGACCAAGGGCACCGTCTCCTCCGGCGCAGACGTCTCCGTCGTCCTGGGCGGCGACTACAAGCCCTCCTCCTCCTGACGGCGGCCGGGCTGCCCGGCGTGATCCGGATATCACGTGGGGTGCGCCCGGCGGTCCGTGAGACCCTTGAGGTCTGGTGACCGCCGACGGGCCGTGCCCCGCGCGGCCGACCCCCGCCCCCAGCCGACCCCTGCCACCGACCGAAAGCTACGTAGTGACCGCCACCGACCGTTCCCTCGAGCTCATCCACACCGCCGCCCAGGCGGCCGCCGACAAGCTCGCCCACGACGTCATCGCCTACGACGTCAGCGACGTCCTGTCGATCACGGACGCGTTCCTGCTCGCCTCCGCCCCGAACGACCGGCAGGTCAAGGCGATCGTCGACGAGATCGAGGAGCGCCTGCAGAAGGAACTCGGCGCCAAGCCGGTGCGCCGCGAGGGCGACCGCGAGGCCCGCTGGGTCCTGCTCGACTACGTCGACATCGTCGTCCACGTCCAGCACAGCGAGGAGCGCGTCTTCTACGCGCTGGAGCGACTGTGGAAGGACTGCCCCGAGCTCGAGCTGCCCGCCGACGCCAAGGCCACCCGCGGCAAGGCCGAGGAGCACGCCAAGCTGCAGACCGACGAGGCCGGCGAGGAGCCCGGCGGGGACTGGCGATGAGCGCCACCGGTGAGGTGACCGACCGCAAGAGCCGGGGCCGCCGCATCATCCTGTGGCGGCACGGCCAGACCTCGTGGAACCTGGAGCGCCGCTTCCAGGGCTCCACGGATGTCGCGCTGACCGAGACCGGTGTCGGCCAGGCCCGCCGCGCGGCCCGGCTGCTCGCCTCCCTCAAGCCCGACGCGATCATCTCCTCGGACCTGCAGCGGGCCGCGCACACCGCCACCGAGCTGGCCGCCCTCACCGGCCTCGACGTCACCCGCGAGGAGGGCCTGCGCGAGACCTACGCGGGCGTCTGGCAGGGCCTGACGCACGAGGAGATCATCGCCCGGCACGGCGAGGAGTACGCCGCCTGGAAGCGCGGCGAGGCCGTCCGCCGGGGCGGCGGCGAACTGGAGACCGAGGTCGCCGACCGGGCCGCTCCCGTCGTGCTCCGGCACGCCGAGACGCTGCCCGAGGACGGCACCCTCGTGGTCGTCAGCCACGGCGGCACCATCCGCACCACCATCGGCCGGCTGCTCGGCCTGGAGGCACCGCACTGGGAGAGCCTCGGCGGCCTCTCCAACTGCTGCTGGTCCGTGCTCGGCGAGGGCGCCCGCGGCTGGCGCCTCCTGGAGCACAACGCGGGCACCCTCCCGGAGCCCGTACTCGGCGACGACGACTGACGACGACTGACGACGACCGGGGACGCCGGTCCCTGGGACCCCGGATTTCACTTTCCGGCAGGTCGCAGGCTAAAGTTCTTCTTGTTCGCCCCGCCGAGCGGGGCGAAACACCATGCGGCTCCGCCGCGTGGGGCCAGGGGCTATAGCTCAGTTGGTAGAGCGCCTGCATGGCATGCAGGAGGTCAGGAGTTCAATTCTCCTTAGCTCCACAGATCGGCACTCGGTCGAGTTGCCAGAGATCGGTGATGAGAATCCCGCCCCCCAGGGGGCGGGATTCTCTGCTTTCCGCCTGCCGTCGACCGTCCGTCACCCGGCTCGGCCGGCTGATCGCTGTGGCGGCCTTCGGCACACTGTTCCTCAGCCGGCTTGAGTCACTCGGGGCCCCGCGGGCGTATACCTCTGCGGAGGCGCTGTCGGTGAGCGCGTGGGCGCCGACGGGGACGGCCGCGGTGGGGGCTGTGTCCGGACTGGTACTGAGGCGTCGCTGACCGTATCGGCCCGGCCGTGGCAGAATCAAACGGCCGGAAGGGGGCGCGTCCCGACGGGAGGGAGTAGCGATGCCTGCGAGCATCCATGAGGAGGCCGACCACCTCCTCGGTGCGGCGTGGATACGGGACACGATCACCCGGCTCAGCTGCCCTTCCTGCGGTTCCGCGCACGTCGCCCAAGTCCTCGGCGACAACGGCGGAATCTCCTACGTGTGCACGGCCTGCGGCCACAGCTGGAGCTGATCGATGGGTGCACACAGGCGAAAGTGCGACTGGTGCGGGAGCGGTACGCCGATCGTCCGTGACATGGAGCCGGTCAATCCCGACTACCAGTACTGGTGCGAGGAATGCGCGCGGGCGCTGATCATAAAAGGCGACCCGATCGAGACGTACCGCGAGCTGGAGGGCGAGCCGATCTACGGCCGCCTGCTCGAGGAGCACTGCACCCTCAAGAGGTTCTACTCCTTCGTCACGGCCTGACCCGGCCCCGGCGACCGGACCCCGGCAACGATGTCCGGAGGGGGCGGCCCTGGCGGCGAACCGGGACATCTACCCTCGTATCCGTCCGGACCGGAAACCGATTTGGTACTGCACCCCGGTGACCGTGTAATGTTGGCGTCGCCGCCGGGGAAACCGGGCGGAGCGAAGCAAGGGGCTATAGCTCAGTTGGTAGAGCGCCTGCATGGCATGCAGGAGGTCAGGAGTTCAATTCTCCTTAGCTCCACAGAAGTCGGAGGCGGACCGTCCGAACGGATGGTCCGCCTTCGGCGTTTGCGCAGGCGTCGTATGACGGGCGCGTGAGGCGTCGCCGGACACGCGCGTGGGGGCCGCCCGAGACCCGGGCGGCCCCCACGCGCGCGTGGTCAGCGACCGAGGGCGCGGCGCCCGCGGCCCTGGGAGAGCACCGGCAGGTTCCGGGACGGCGCCTGCCCGCGCGTGTCCTCCTCGATGCGCAGGGCCAGCGCGGGACAGCGGCGCACCGCGCGCAGCGCCTTGGCCTCCGCGTAGCGCGGCACATGGGCCTGGGCGACGGTCGGGAACCCGTCGGCGCCCAGCTCAAACACCTCGGGCAGGATGTCGGCGCACAGCCCGTGCCCCCGGCACAGCGTCCAGTCGACGTGGATCTTCTGGCGGCTGGAACCGGTCTCCTCCGCCTCCGCGCCGCCGGGGATGCCCGTCGGGGCCCTGCCCCCCTCGAAGAGCGGCAGAACGCCCTCCACGGGTCGTCCGCAGCCGTTGCCGAGGACATGGGCGGCCAGGTCGTCGGTGAACGCCTTGACGGTCGACTCCAGGAACATCGCGGAGCCGTCCGGGTGTGAACACGCCCCGCGCCGCTTCACGTTCTTCGCGACCTGTTTCAGCGCCTCCAGGGCGGCCGGTCCGCCGCCGTTCAGGATGTCCTCCATCCCGCGCGCGGCGGCGGGCAGTCCGAGGTAGCAGGGGCCGCACTGGCCCGCGCTCTCCTCGGCCAGCCACTGCGCCACCCGCAGCGACTCGCCCAGCGGACAGGTCTCCTGGCTGATCGGCAGGATGGCGCCCGCTCCGAGGGAACCGCCCACCGCGTCCAGCGAGTTGCGGGAGACGATCGCCTCGTTGACGGTCGCCGCGTCGATCCACTTGCCGTGGTAGCCGCCGGTGAGCACGCCCTGCGGCACCGGCGGGGCACCGGCCAGCTGCAGCACGTAGCGCAGCGGGACGCCCGTGGGGACCTCGATCACCATCGGGCGGGCGACCGCGCCGGACACCGTGAGCATGACGGTGCCCGGTTCGTCGTACAGGCCGGTGTTGCCGTAGCGCTCCGGGCCGATGCGCGCGGCGATGGCCAGCTGCGCGAACGTCTCGGCGTTCGACAGCAGGGTGGGCGCGCCGCCGACGCCGTTCCGGGACGCGCTGACCTTGCGGCCGGGCGGGATCGCGGGGCCGCCGTCGATCGAGCGGACCAGTGAGGACGCGGCGCCGGTGACCATGCGTACCGGGTTGCGCTGCACCCACGCGCGGAGCGCCGACCTACGGGTGTTGCTCAGCCCGCGTTCGGCGAGGGCGGCCTCCATGGAGCGCTGGGTGGACTCCCGGGTGACCCCCACCACGAGCGTGCGGGCACCCAGGGCCTCGGCGCACAGCAGCGCCCCGTCCAGGATGAGGTGCGGGGCACGGTTGATGAGCACCGTGTCCTTGCGGCAGGCAGGTTCGTCCTCACTGCCGTTGACGACGACGACGGGCCGCACCCCGCGCTTGATCGCGGACTCCGCGACCGAGCGCAGCTTCTTGTGGAACGGGAAGCCGGCGCCGCCGCGGCCCTTGAGGTTGATGCCCTCGGCCAGTTGGGCCAGCTGCTCGCCCCCCAGCGGGTCCAGCGGCCCGTGCACCTTCAGGTGCATGGGCAGGTCGAGCCGTTCCACGAGGTCGAACCCGGAGGTGAGCTGCGGCAGGCCGACCACGCGTACCTCTGGGACATCGGGCAGGGCCTCGTTCACCTGTAGCCTCCGGACGGCGTGTTCCAAGGTTCGCCCGAACCCGGAGCCTCGTAAGGGGCACCGGGGGATGGTTCGGTGGCGGGACCGCTGTTGTACGTGTCACCCGAGTTGTACGTCCCGTAGAGGGTGTTCGTCTCACCTGTGTCGTACACATCACTTCCGCCAAGCCCGCCCGCGCCGGGGGTGCCGTAGGCCGGGATCGTGTAGCCCGTGTCCTGGAGCGGGTCGTACGCCGACGGCGGGGCCTCGCCGACCGGCGGCGGGGACGGGACCGGCCAGCTGCCCGAGGTGCTGGAGGGGCCGTCCACGCGCGGGACGGCCTGGGTGGCGGCCTGCGGGTCCGCCGGGAGGTCCGTGCGGGCGGTCCGGCCCGCCGCGTACGGCTGCTGCCCCCGGCCCGGCGTGGACACGGCCCGGTAGGCGGCCGCGAAGCCGGAGGCGGGCTCGGCCGCCGGGGCCGCGGGGGACTGGTAGAGCGGCATGCGGGCGGTCGCCGGGCCGGCGGGCGCCCGCTGCGGCTCCTGGCGGCTCCTGGAGCCCCCCAGGGACGATTCGGCCACGCGCGCGCGTCCGGCGTCCAGATCGTCGAGCTCCGGCCGCTCGGGGCCGCCCAGCAGGCCCATGAGCCGGTCGGCGACCTTGCGCTTGACCGGGCGCGGAGCGGAGCGCAGGGCGAGGCCGGCCATCACGCCCAGCAGCGACAGGCCGTAGAGGATCACGAAGACCGGCTTGGCGGTGCGGCCGGCGTACAGGCCGTGCACCAGGGCCGCGCACCAGGCCGGGTAGGCGAGCATGTGCATGGCCCGCCAGCGCGCCGCGACGGGCGCCGGGGCGGCGAAGTTGCTGCGCAGGGCGCCGGTGACACCCACGAAGATCATCAGCAGGCCGGCGAGCGAGCCCAGCCCGATCAGGCCGCCGATGCCGGTGAAGCCGAGCGAGAACGGGATGATCGCGCCGATCACGCGCGTGTGGTCGAGCGCGATCTTGGTGGTGATGTGCAGCAGCAGGAACGCGATCGAGGCGACCGCGGTCGTCCGGTGCACCGCCTGGCCGATGATTCGCTGGCGGATGTCGAGGAGGATCCGGTCCTGCGCGACCAGACCCCAGATCACCGAGCAGCTGAGCGAGACGAGGGACAGGACGCCGGCGCCGAAGTTCAGGAACTCGCGGAACTGGCTGCCTCCGACCAGCACGATCACGGGTATCAGCAACAGGACGACAGCGGTCGCCACCCCATAGGCCGACCGGCCCGGTTTGGGTAGCGAACTGTTACTACGACGAGGGTTCATGGGGGCAACTCCGAGCAGTTTCGGGAAAGCGGTCCCGCTGCCGAACTCTAAGGGGCGCCATACTGATCAGTACGGGGTTTGAGTTATTGCGCTGTTATCAACGGACAATGTGATCGGGGCGATGTCCCCTTAGTGGCTGTTACGCGAAGTAATCACTGACCTTGGTTCAGTCCATGTTCTGGATCGATGGCATGTCCACATGCCATACGGAAGCGCGTCGCGGCTTGCTCAAGGGCTGCGGTACCCTAACGCCATGCGTGCCGTACGCCTTCTGCTTAGCGGGCCGCGCTGATCAGTACCGACCACCGGACGAGCCTGTGGTCGGCATCGGCGCGGCGACCCCTCCTGTGCGAGGGGCTTTTTCGTTTCCGCAGGCAGAGACGATCGATGGAGCTTTGAGGATCATGAGCGAGACGAACCCCGCTGCTGCCGCCGCCACGTCGGCGGAGGTCGCGCCGCACCGCTACACGGCCGCCGTGGCGGCCGAGATCGAGGCACGCTGGCAGGACTTCTGGGACGCCGACGGCACCTACGCGGCGCCGAACCCCAAGGGCGACCTGGAGGGCGACCCGGAGCTGGCCGCCAGGCCCAAGAAGTTCATCATGGACATGTTCCCGTACCCCTCCGGTGCGGGCCTGCACGTCGGCCACCCCCTGGGCTACATCGCCACCGACGTCTTCGCGCGCTTCCAGCGCATGACCGGCCACAACGTCCTGCACACCCTGGGCTTCGACGCCTTCGGCCTGCCCGCCGAGCAGTACGCCGTGCAGACCGGCACGCACCCGCGCGTGTCCACCGAGGCCAACATCGAGAACATGAAGGCCCAGCTGCGCCGGCTGGGCCTGGGCCACGACAAGCGCCGGTCGTTCGCCACGATCGACCCGGACTACTACAAGTGGACCCAGTGGATCTTCCTGCAGATCTTCAACTCCTGGTACGACGACGAGGCGGACAAGGCCCGCCCGATCTCCGAGCTGATCGCCCGGTTCGAGTCCGGTGAGCGCGCGATCCCGGGCACCACGCGCGCGTGGGGCGAGCTGAGCGCCGCCGAGCGCGCCGACGTCCTGGGCGAGTACCGCCTGGCCTACGCCTCCGACGCGCCGGTCAACTGGTGCCCCGGCCTGGGCACCGTGCTGGCCAACGAGGAGGTCACCGCCGACGGCCGCTCAGAGCGCGGCAACTACCCGGTCTTCAAGGCCAAGCTGCGCCAGTGGAACATGCGCATCACCGCCTACGCCGACCGGCTGCTGGACGACCTGGCGGAGCTGGACTGGCCCGAGGCCATCAAGCTGCAGCAGCGCAACTGGATCGGCCGCAGCGAGGGCGCCCGCGTCGACTTCCCGATCGACGGCGAGCGCATCACCGTCTTCACGACCCGCCCGGACACCCTGTTCGGCGCGACCTACATGGTGCTGGCCCCCGAGCACCCGCTGGTCGAGAAGTTCACCCCGGCCGCCTGGCCCGAGGGCACCCACGACGTCTGGACCGGCGGACACGCCACTCCGGCCGACGCCGTCGCCGCCTACCGCGCGCAGGCCGCCGCCAAGTCCGACGTGGAACGGCAGGCCGAGGCCAAGGACAAGACCGGCGTCTTCATCGGCGCGTACGCGACCAACCCGGTCAACGGCCAGCAGGTCCCCGTCTTCATCGCCGACTACGTCCTGATGGGCTACGGCACCGGCGCGATCATGGCCGTCCCCGCAGGCGACCAGCGCGACTTCGAGTTCGCGCGCGCCTTCGAACTGCCGATCACCTGCATCGTCGAGCCGACCGACGGCCGCGGGACCGACACGTCGACGTGGGAGAACGCCTTCGCGTCCTACGACGCGAAGATCATCAACTCCGCCAACGACGACATCTCCCTGGACGGCCTGGGCGTCGCCGAGGCCAAGGCCCGCGTCACCGAGTGGCTGCAGCGCCGCGGCATCGGCGAGGGCACCGTCAACTTCAGGCTGCGCGACTGGCTGTTCAGCCGCCAGCGCTACTGGGGCGAGCCCTTCCCGATCGTCTACGACGAGGACGGCACCGCCCACGCCCTGCCCGAGTCGATGCTGCCGCTGGAGCTGCCCGAGGTCGAGGACTACAGCCCCCGCACCTTCGACCCCGACGACGCCGACACCCAGCCCGAGACGCCGCTGTCCCGCAACGAGGAGTGGGTCAGCGTCACCCTGGACCTGGGCGACGGACCGAAGAAGTACCGCCGCGAGACCAACACCATGCCCAACTGGGCGGGTTCGTGCTGGTACGAGTTCCGCTACCTGGACCCGCACAACGAGCACCAGCTGGTCGACCCCGAGATCGAGCGGTACTGGATGGGCCCGCGCGCGGGGCAGCCGCACGGCGGAGTCGACCTGTACGTCGGCGGCGCCGAGCACGCCGTGCTGCACCTGCTGTACGCGCGCTTCTGGTCCAAGGTCCTGTTCGACCTGGGCCACGTCTCCTCCGCCGAACCGTTCCACAAGCTGTTCAACCAGGGCATGATCCAGGCCTACGTCTACCGGGACAGCCGTGGCATCGCGGTGCCGGCCGCCGAGGTGGAGGAGCGCGACGGCGCCTACTACTACCAGGGCGAGCAGGTCTCCCGGCTGCTGGGCAAGATGGGCAAGTCCCTGAAGAACGCCGTCACCCCGGACGAGATCTGCGCCGAGTACGGCGCCGACACCCTGCGCCTGTACGAGATGGCGATGGGCCCGCTGGACGTCTCCCGGCCGTGGGACACCCGCGCGGTGGTGGGCCAGTTCCGGCTGCTGCAGCGGCTGTGGCGCAACATCGTCGACGAGGACACCGGCGAGGTGACCGTCGTGGACACCGAGCCCGACGAGGACACGCTGCGTGCCCTGCACAAGGCGATCGACGGGGTCCGGGGCGACCTGGAGGGCCTGCGCTTCAACACCGCCATCGCCAAGGTCACCGAGCTGAACAACCACCTGACCAAGGCGGGCACGGCGGTACCGCGCACGATCGCCGAGCCGCTGGTGCTGATGGCCGCCCCGCTGGCCCCGCACATCGCCGAGGAGCTGTGGCGCAAGCTGGGCCAAACCGGCTCGGTCGTCCACGAGGACTTCCCGGTCGCCGACCCGGCTTACGTCGTGGACGAGACCGTGACCTGCGTCGTGCAGATCAAGGGCAAGGTCAAGGCCCGCCTGGAGGTGCCGCCGGGCATCTCCGAGGAGGAGCTGGAGAAGGTGGCCCTGGCCGATGAGAAGGTCGTGGCCGCGCTGGACGGAGCGGGCATCCGCAAGGTGATCGTGCGGGCGCCGAAGCTGGTGAACATCGTCCCGGCGTAACGGCTCGGGGTAGTCCCCTACGGGCAGGTTCGGGGTCCTTACGGAACTCCGGGCCTGCCCGCAGCGTTTACGGTGGAGAGCGAAGCGGCGCATGCCGCACGGGCCCGAGGAGGAGCGTCGTGGAAACAGTGCTCACCGTGATCGCCGTGTTCCTCCTGCTCTTCTTCGGCCTCGGTGTGTACGCCCTGGTCAAGGCGGTCGGCGCCGCCAAACGCGGCATGGACCGCACGGTCGCGCAGGCCCGCCGCACGGTCGAGGACCACACGCTGCGCGCCAAGTCCCTCGGCCGGCCGGGCCCGGCAGGCGAGATCGCCCAGCTGCGGCTCGCCCTGCGCACCTCGATGCGGGCCACCCAGGACGCGCTGGCCGCGGGCGTCGCCGGGGACGAGTCGCTGAAGGAGTCCCTCGGGCTGTTCGAGCGGCTCAGCGCCCACGGCCACGAGCTGGACCACGAGCTCAAGCGGCTGGAGTCCGACCCCGACCGGGCCACGCTCGCCGCCCGGCTGCCCGAGCTGCGCGCCCGCACCGAGCGCATCACCACCTCGGCGGACTCCCTGCGCTGGGCCGCCCACGACCGGGGCCGCCGCTTCGCCGACGACGACCTGGACGCCCTGAGCGCCCAGATCGACGTGGAGGCAGGGGCCCTGCGGCACTGGACCAGCGCCGAACCGGCCGACGGGCCGGCAGCGCCCCCGTGGCCCGGCGCCCCGGCGCCCGGGACCGCGTCAGGGCCGGCCGCTCCCACCTCCCCTCCCCGGCAGACCCCGCAGCAGGCGCCCGAGCAGCGCGCCGCCCAGCGGCCCGCCGCGCCCTCGATCGCGCCGTCGTCCCGGCCGACGCCCCATCCCTGGCAGAAGAACCCCCGCCCCGAGAGCACCACATGACCGGACCGCCGCCGATGAGACCGGCCCGGCCGGTCCGCCCGGCAGGGGCCGGGCTGCCGCCCCGGCACCACGGCAGGTAACCTCCAGCTCATGTCCCGCCATGTCGCGATCGTCACCGATTCAACGGCCTACCTGCCGCCGCGGACGATGGAGCGTCACGGCATCACCGCGGTGCCCCTGACCGTGGTCCTCGGCGACCAGGCGCTCGAAGAGGGCACCGAGATCTCGACCCGCTCGCTGGCCCAGGCACTGCAGAAGCGGCGCCCGGTCACCACCTCCCGGCCCAGCCCACAGACGTTCGCCGAGACCTACCGCAGGGTCGCCGACGCCGGCGCGACCGGCATCGTCTCGCTCCACCTCTCCGCCGAGCTGTCCGGCACCTACGACGCGGCGGTCCTGGCCGCACGCGAGGCACCCGTCCCGGTGCGGGTGGTGGACACCGGCATGATCGCGATGGCTCTCGGTTTCTGCGCGCTCGCCGCGGCCGAGGCGGCGGAGAGCGGCGGCACCGTGGACGAGGCCGTCACCGCCGCCGAGAAGCGGGCCGCGGGCACCTCCGCCTACTTCTACGTCGACACCCTCGACTATCTGCGCCGCGGCGGCCGCATCGGCGCCGCCCAGGCCCTGCTCGGCTCCGCACTGGCCGTCAAACCGCTGCTGCAGCTCGACGGCGGCCGCATCGAACCTCTCGAAAAGGTCCGTACCGCGTCCAAGGCCATCGCCCGTCTTGAGGAGATCGCCGCCGACCGGGCCGGCGGTGCCGAGGTCGACATCGCCGTCCACCACCTGGCCGCCCCCGACCGCGCCGCGGCACTCGCCGACCGGCTCAGGGTTCGGGTTCCGGGGCTGGCCGACCTTCATGTGAGCGAGGTCGGGGCGGTCATCGGCGCCCACACCGGGCCGGGACTGCTGGGCGTGGTCGTCTCACCCCGATGAGGCGAGATTCCTCGGTCCCCTGCTGTCGGTGTCATCACCCGTGAGGGTGATGACGTTTTCCACAACCGGCCAGTTTTCCCCGGGAATTGACCAAGATCATCACGAAGTGGCGAGGTGCCCCATCCTCGGGGCATGGCACTTCGATCACGTTCCCGCACAGCCGTCCCGACCAGCGGCCCCGGCCGGGGCCCCGCCTCCGACGGCCGCATCCGGCACCGCGGCGCCGCCGCCGGTCACCGCCGCGCCCGCCACCGCCCGCCCGCCCCGGCCGACGAACTGCGGCGCCGCGCCCAACTCCTCTTCGGCGAGCGGGCCGAGGCGGGCCGGGAATCGGGGAGCGGCCCACCAACCGATGAGTCGGCGCGCACGGAAGAGTCGGTCACGGTCGCGGAAGAGGGCGAGACGGACACGGTGACGGCAGTGACGGACACGGTCACGGACCTGGCCCCCGGCCCGCCCCCCGAACCGGTAGCCGCCCAGCCGTCACGAGGCCGGCCGGCGTCCGCCGAGGCGGTGCCGCCGGTGCCGCCGGTGCCTGAGCCGGCGGAGGCCGCCCTCCTCGGCCGGGGCGCGCGAGCCGGACTGGCACTGCGCGAGCGGTTGCCGGTGTGGATGCAGGCCCGCTGCGGGGTGGAGCGCCGGGGTGTGGTCGCGCTCGCCGTGGTGCTGGTGGCCGCCGCGCTGTTCGCCGTGCAGCACTTCTGGGCGGGGCGGACCCAGACGGTGAGCGCGCCTCAAGTCGTACGGGCGGAAGTGCCGTTCAAGAGGAAGGGCGGTGCGGGAACGACATCCATGGTGGCGGCGAGTCCGTCCGGGACACCGGGTGGGGAGATCGTCGTGGACGTCACCGGCAAGGTGCGGCATCCCGGCATCCGGCGATTGCCGACCGGCTCCCGTGTCGCCGACGCACTGCGCGCGGCGGGTGGCCTGCGGCCGGGCACACGGACGGAGAACCTCAACCAGGCCCGCTTCCTGGTCGACGGCGAACAGGTCGCCGTCGGCACCCCGGCGGCGGCTCCGCCGGCTGTCCCCGGCGGCACCGGACCGGCGGGCGCGGTGTCGGGTTCCGGCCCCGGACCGACGGCCCCGGTGCCCCTCAACACCGCGACCGCGGCCCAACTCGACACCCTGCCCGGCGTCGGTCCCGTCCTGGCCCAGCACATCATCGACTACCGCACCCGGCACGGCGGCTTCCGCTCCGTGAACGAGCTGCGCCAGGTCAACGGCATCGGCGACCGCCGCTACACCGACCTGCGAAGCCTGGTAACCCCATGACCGACGACCCCCCCGCCCCTGCGGCAGCCGGACGAGGAACGGCCTCTGTCGGTACGCCGGTTCGTGGTGGCGCGGTTGCCGAGGGCGGCGCCTGCCTGCCGGCCGCCTCCGCGCGCAGCGCCGTGCATGCGGCGTCCGGTCACCGGCGGGGGGACGCTCACCCCCGGCAGGAGGGGCCGGTGGATCTGCGGCTGGTGCCGGCCGCGCTCGCGGTGTGGGGGACGGCGGCCCTCGTCCTGGTCCTGCCGCCCGGCTGGGCGGTCGGGATCACCGGTATCTGCCTGGTCGCCGGTGTGGTGCTGTTGTCGGCCGGGCGGCCGGGGCGGGCCCGTGCGCGGCTCGGGCGGGCGCGGGCTCCGGTGGCGGCCGTTCTGCTGTGTGTCGCCGCGGCCGCCGCCTCCGCCGGGTTGCACGGGGCGGACGTGCGGCGCGGACCGGTGCCGGAGCTGGCGCGCCGGTTCGCGACCGTGACCGCCGAGGTCGAGCTGAGCGGCGATCCCTGGCTGAGCAGGCCGCGCGTGCGCGGCGATCACGCGGCACCGGTGTCGGTACTGGTCCGCGGGGAGGTACGGGAGGTCGAGCAGCGCGACGGGACGGCGGTGCGCACCCGCAGTCCGGTACTGGTCGTGGTCGACGCCGAAGTGCCGGCGCCCCAGGCGACCGGGGCGCGGGAAGCTCCGGTGCCGGGCGCGCACGGTGGGCGATCCGGCTGGCTCGGGCTGCTGCCGTCCACCCGGCTCCGGGTGACCGGACGGCTGGCTCCCGCCCTGGCCGGTGGGGACCGGACCGCCGCGGTGCTGCGCGTGCGGAAGCGCCCGGCGCCGGAGATCGTCGCCGGACCGAGCGGACCCCAGCGGCTGGCGGGGCGGCTCCGGGCCGGACTGCGGGAAGCGACCGAGGGACTTCCGGCGGACGCGCGGGCACTGCTTCCCGGACTGGTCGTCGGGGACACCTCACGGATCACGCCGGAACTGGACGACGCCTTCAAGGAGACGGACCTGGCGCACACCCTCGCCGTCTCCGGAAGCAACCTCACGATCCTGCTCGCCCTGCTCATCGGGCCGCCCGGCCTGGCCCAGCGGGCCGAGCGCCGCGGCCTCGCCCCGCGCCTCGGACTCTCCCTGCGGGCGACCGCCCTGCTCGCCGAGGTTCTGACCGTGGGCTTCGTCCTCGTGTGCCGGCCCGACCCCAGCGTGCTGCGCGCCGCGGCCTGTGGCGCGGTCGCCCTGCTCGCCCTCGCCACCGGGCGCCGCAGATCCCTGATCCCGGCGCTGGCCGCCGCCGTCCTGCTGCTGGTGCTGTACGACCCGTGGCTGGCCCGCGGCTACGGCTTCCTGCTCTCAGTGCTGGCCACCGGTGCCCTACTCGTGGTGGCACCCGGGTGGAGCGAGGCGCTGCGGCGACGCCGGATTCCCGCGCGGCTCGCCGAGGCGCTGGGTGCCGCTGCCGCCGCGCAGGCGTGCTGTGCGCCGGTCGTGGCGGTGCTGTCGGCCCGGGTGAGCCTGGTCGCGGTGCCCTGCAACCTGCTGGCCGAGATCGCGGTGGCCCCGGCCACGGTGCTCGGGTTCGCGGCGCTCGCGGTGGCCCCGGCGGCCATGCCGGTGGCCAAGGCGCTGGCCTGGTGCGCGGGTTGGCCCGCCGCCTGGATCGCGAAGGTCGCCCGTACCGGGGCCGCCCTACCGGGCGCCGGGGTGGACTGGCCGGGCAGCTGGGCGGGGGCGCTGCTGCTCGCGGCGGTCACCGCGGTGGCAGCCCTGGCCGGACGGTGGCTGCTGCGGCACCCGTGGTGGTGCGCAGCACTCGGGGCGCTGCTCCTGCTGGTCGTGGTCCGGCCGGCCCCGCTGACCCGGGTTGTCACGGGCTGGCCGCCGCCCGGCTGGCGGTTCGCGATGTGCGACGTCGGGCAGGGCGACGCGACCGTGCTGGCCGACGGCCAGGGCGCCGGGGTGGTCGTGGACGCCGGACCCGACCCGGAACTCGTCGACCACTGTCTGCGGGAGCTGGGCATCACCAGCATTCCGCTCCTTGTCCTCACCCACTTCCACGCAGACCACGTCGCCGGCCTGACCGGTGTGCTGCGGGGCCGCACGGTCGCCGCGATCGAGACCACCGGATTCGAAGAACCGGCACAGGAGGCCGAGTTCGTCGGGAAGGAGGCCGCCGCACGGCACATCCCGGTCAGCAGGGCCGTAGCGGGGGAGGAACAGCGCACCGGACCGCTCAGCTGGCAGGTGCTGTGGCCGCCGGCCGGACCGGCAGCCGAGCCGGACGGCCCGAACGACGCCAGCGTCGCGATCCTCGTCCGGACGGGAGGACTGCGGCTCCTGCTGCTGGGAGATCTCGAACCCCCCGCGCAGCAGGCCCTGCTGAACTCGCCGGTCGCCGCCGAACTGGGCGCGGTGGACGTGCTGAAGGTCGCCCATCACGGCTCGGCGTACCAGGACCCGGATCTGATACGGCTGGTGTCGCCGCGGGTGGCGCTCATCTCGGTGGGAACAGGCAACCCTTACGGCCACCCGGCACCGGCGACCGTCGCCGCGCTGCGGGCCGACGGTGCGATGGTGCTGCGCACGGACCGGGACGGGGCCATCGCGGTCAGCGGGAGAGGGGGAGCGGGCGGGGAACTGCGGGTGACCAGAGACTGAAGGGGCCCGGTGCGCCCAGACTGGGAGGATGAACCCGAGCCAGACCGATGCCTACCTTCGCCGTATCGGCGCCGCCCGCCCCGGACGGGCCACCGCCGGCGCCCTGCGTGAACTGCACCTGTGCCATCTGCGGACGGTCCCCTTCGAGAACCTCTCGATCCACCTCGGGGAGGAGATCGTGCTGGAGGAGAAGCGGCTGCTGGACAAGGTGGTAGAGGCCCGGCGGGGCGGCTTCTGCTACGAACTGAACGGCGCGTTCGGCGCGCTGCTCGCCTCGCTCGGTTACGAGGTCGTACCGCTCGCGGGCCGCGTCTACGGGGACGAGGGCCGGCTCGGGATCCCCTACGACCACATGGCGCTGTGGGTGCGGTCGGTGGACGGCGCCGAGTGGCTGGCCGACGTCGGGTTCGGGGCGCACAGCCACTACCCGCTGGCCTTCGCCGACCGCGCGGAACAGGCCGACCCCGGCGGCACGTTCCGGCTGGCCGAGGCGGGGCCGGACGCGGGCGGGGTGGCGGACCGGGACCTGGACGTCGTACGGGACGGCAGGCCCCAGTACCGGCTGGAGACCAGGCCCCGGGCGCTGGCGGACTTCACGGCCGGAGCCTGGTGGCACAGCACCTCGCCGCGTTCGCACTTCACGCGGTCGCTGGTCTGCTCTCGGATCACCGGGGACGGAGGACGGATCACGCTCAGCGGGCGCAGGCTGACCACGACCGCCGCTGACGGCACGAAGGAGGCACGCGAGCTGGCGGCCGACGAGGAGGTGCTCGCCGTGTACCGGGAGCGGTTCGGGATCGGGCTGACCACGGTGCCCGTGGTACGGGAGGGCGGCCGGAACGGCTGAGAATGGGGACGTGAGCGATGTGAGACATGTGCTGGTGCTGCCCGACCGGGATGCCGCCGAGGAGGTGGCCGGGGCGCTCGGGGAGCGGTTCCGGGTGGACGAGGAGCCGCGGCTCGTCCGGGACGCGCTGGCCGGGGAGGACGACGCCGAGGACGCGCAGTGGCTCGTGCTGCTGTGCGACGAGGAGGGGCGGCTGGACCCCGGGGAGCTGGACGCGTTCGTGGGGGAGTGGGAGGGGTGGCGGGAGGAGCCCTGACACCCGTGATACCCGTGACACCCCGCTGTGTTGTCAGTGGGGCGTGCCATGCTTGTCGCGATGGCCAGGAAGACTGCGAATGACGACCCTCTCGCCCCGGTGACACTCGCCGTGGGCCAGGAGGACCTGCTGCTCGACCGTGCCGTGCGGGAGGTGGTGGCCGCCGCGAGGGCCGCCGACGCCGACACGGACGTACGGGACCTGACCCCGGACCAGTTGCAGCCCGGCACGCTCGCCGAGCTGACGAGCCCGTCGCTGTTCGCGGAGCGCAAGGTCGTGGTCGTACGCAACGCGCAGGACCTGTCCGCCGACACGGTCAAGGACGTGAAGGCGTACCTCGGGGCGCCCGCCGAGGAGATCACGCTCGTGCTGCTGCACGCCGGCGGGGCCAAGGGCAAGGGGCTGCTGGACGCGGCGCGCAAGGCGGGGGCACGGGAGGTGGCCTGCCCCAAGATGACCAAGCCGGCGGACCGGCTGGCGTTCGTGCGGCAGGAGTTCCGGGGGATCGGCAGGTCCGCGACACCCGAGGCCTGCCAGGCGCTGGTCGACGCGATCGGCAGTGACCTGCGGGAGCTGGCCTCTGCGGTGGCGCAGTTGGTCGCCGATGTCGAGGGCACCGTCGACGAGGCCGTCGTGGGGCGGTACTACACGGGGCGGGCCGAGGCGTCGAGCTTCACCGTCGCCGACCGGGCGGTGGAGGGGCGTACGGCGGAGGCGCTGGAGGCCCTGAGGTGGTCGCTGGCGACCGGGGTGGCGCCGGTGCTGATCACCAGCGCGCTGGCGCAGGGGGTCCGGGCGATCGGGAAGCTGGCGTCCGCGCGTGGGGGGCGGCCGGCGGATCTCGCGCGGGAGCTGGGGATGCCGCCGTGGAAGATCGATCGGGTGCGGCAGCAGATGCGGGGATGGACGCCGGACGGGGTGTCCGTGGCGTTGCGGGCGGTCGCCGAGGCGGATGCGGGGGTGAAGGGTGGGGGCGATGATCCTGAGTACGCGTTGGAGAAGGCGGTCGTGGTGATCGCCCGGGCCGCCCGGTCCCGGGGGCGCGGGTAGGCCCGCCGGGGCTCCGCCTCAGGCCCCGCCAGGGGCTCCGCCCCTGGACCCCGCCTCGCCCGCCCACCACCCGACTCGGTGGGTCGAGCCCTGAACGAACGGCCGCGCCCGCTCGGTGAGCTGAGAGGTGGCGGAGGGCCGCGCCCGCTCGGGGGGCGAGACCTGGACCAAGGGTCGCGCCGGCTCGGTGGGGCGGGGAGTGGCCGAAGGCCCCGTCCCTCCCCGGGGAGGGGAGGCGGCGGGGCCTTCGGTTACAGATGGTGGCCTCGCACCCGCGTGGCGAACGCAGGCCGCGTGCGAGGTCGGGGTGCCGGACGGGAGCGGATGAGAGAGGGCCCGCTCTGGGTCCTTCCGGCGGCAGATCAGAAAGGTGTTCAGCCCTTGAGGGTCGCGACCTTGGACGCCAGCGCCGACTTCTTGTTGGCGGCCTGGTTCTTGTGGATGACGCCCTTCGAGACGGCCTTGTCGAGCTGACGCGCGGCAGCGCGCTGGTACTCGGTGGCCTTCTCGACGTCACCCGCGGCAGCGGCCTCACGGGCCTTGCGGATCGCGGTCTTCAGAGAGGACTTGACGGCCTTGTTGCGCAGCCGGGCCTTCTCGTTGGTCTTGTTCCGCTTGATCTGGGACTTGATGTTCGCCACGAAGGAGCCTTTTCAGGTTCGAGTGCGGGGCCGTGAAGGTCCCGTACCGGTGATCCAAAATTTCTCTGACGTGCCTCGCGCTGAGAGGGCATGAGGCACAGCCCCCCACAGTACCAGCGGCCCTCCGGACGGCCCAAAACGGTCCCCGGTCCCTCCGCGTGGGACCATGGAGGCTACGTATCGATCCGACCCGAGGCATAAGGCGCCTCAAGAGACAGGACCCTGCGTGCCCGCGACCCCTAACCATGTGCCCGAGCCGAGCCGTACCGCCCCGGCTCTGATCCGCAATTTCTGCATCATCGCGCACATCGACCACGGCAAGTCCACGCTCGCCGACCGGATGCTCCAGCTGACCGGTGTGGTCGAGCAGCGGCAGATGCGTGCTCAGTACCTCGACCGGATGGACATCGAGCGCGAGCGCGGCATCACGATCAAGTCCCAGGCGGTGCGTCTGCCCTGGGCCCCGACCGAGGGCCCCGACCAGGGCGCGACCCACATCCTCAACATGATCGACACCCCCGGGCACGTCGACTTCACGTACGAGGTCTCGCGGTCGCTGGCCGCCTGCGAGGGCACCATCCTCCTCGTCGACGCCGCCCAGGGCATCGAGGCGCAGACCCTCGCCAACCTCTACCTGGCGATGGAGAACGACCTCACGATCATCCCCGTATTGAACAAGATCGACCTTCCGGCGGCCCAGCCCGAGAAGTTCGCCGAGGAGCTGGCGAACCTGGTCGGCTGCGACCCCGCCGACGTGCTCAAGGTCTCCGCGAAGACCGGTCTCGGCGTGGACGCGCTGCTGAACCGGGTCGTGCAGGAGATCCCGGCCCCGGTCGGTGTCGCCGACGCGCCCGCCCGCGCCATGATCTTCGACTCCGTCTACGACTCCTACCGGGGCGTCGTGACGTACGTCCGTGTCATCGACGGCCAGCTCAACAAGCGCGAGCGCATCAAGATGATGTCCACCGGCGCGACCCACGAGCTGCTGGAGATCGGCACGAACTCCCCGGAGATGCTGCCGGCCGACGGCCTCGGCGTCGGCGAGGTGGGCTATCTGATCACCGGTGTGAAGGACGTCCGCCAGTCCAAGGTCGGTGACACCGTCACCAGCCAGAACAAGGGCGCCACGGAGGCGCTCGGCGGGTACAAGGACCCCAAGCCCATGGTGTTCTCCGGGCTGTACCCGCTGGACGGGTCCGACTACCCGGAGCTGCGTGAGGCGCTGGACAAGCTCCAGCTCAACGACGCCGCCCTGGTCTACGAGCCGGAGACCTCCGCCGCGCTCGGCTTCGGTTTCCGCGTCGGCTTCCTCGGCCTGCTGCACCTGGACGTGATCCGGGAGCGGCTGGAGCGCGAGTTCGGCCTGGACCTGATCGCCACCGCCCCCAACGTGGTCTACCGCGTGGTCATGGAGGACGGCAGCGAGCACACGGTCACCAATCCGAGCGAGTTCCCCGAAGGCAAGATCAACGACGTCTACGAGCCGGTCGTGCGGGCCACCATCCTCGCGCCGACCGAGTTCATCGGCTCGATCATGGAGCTGTGCCAGACCCGGCGCGGCACCCTGCTCGGCATGGACTACCTCTCGGAGGACCGGGTCGAGATCCGCTACACCCTGCCGCTGGCGGAGATCGTCTTCGACTTCTTCGACCAGCTGAAGTCCAAGACGCGCGGCTACGCGTCCCTGGACTACGAGCCCACCGGCGAGCAGACCAGCTCCCTGGTGAAGGTCGACATCCTGCTGCACGGCGACAAGGTGGACGCCTTCTCGGCGATCACGCACAAGGACGCGGCGTACGCCTACGGCGTCCGGCTCGTCGCCAAGCTGCGCGAGCTGATCCCGAGGCAGGCCTTCGAGGTGCCCATCCAGGCAGCCATCGGCTCCCGGGTGATCGCCCGCGAGACCATCCGCGCCATCCGCAAGGACGTCCTCGCCAAGTGCTACGGCGGTGACATCTCCCGCAAGCGGAAGCTGCTGGAGAAGCAGAAGGAAGGCAAGAAGCGGATGAAGATGGTGGGTTCCGTGGAGGTTCCGCAGGAGGCCTTCATCGCCGTCCTCTCCAGCGATGACAGCGCGGGGTCGGGCAAGCCCAAGAAGTAACCGACGGTAAGAGCGGTCGGTGCCCGTAAACCGGGCGCAAACCGGGCGTAAGAGGGGCTCGTCGTGCCAAAGCGCGGCGGGCCCCTACGCGCGCGTAGCGTCGCTCTGAGTGGAAAGTGACAGGCCGAAGCCCCTTACGCAGCGGCCGGTCGCCCCTTACCCTGATGCCTGCTCGATAGTTACTCGCGAGTTAAACAACGAACCCAGCCCCACCCGTGAGTCAACCCCGCCGCACTGAGCCAGCCGCACTGTCGCGGGCCCCGGAGGATGTCGTGAGCGACACACAGACCCTGATCGAGAACCGTCCGCCGTCCGTCGCGGCCCTCTTCCTGGAGCGCGTGGCGGCCACACCGGACGCCGAGGCCTACCGCTATCCGGTGCCTCCGGCTTCCGGCGAGGGCCCCGACGACTGGAAGTCCCTGAACTGGGCCCAGGCCGCCGCACGGGTGTTCGCGATCGCGGCCGGACTCATCGAACTGGGCGTCCAGCCCGAGCAGCGCGTCGCGCTCGCCTCCTCGACGCGCGTCGACTGGATCCTCGCCGACCTCGGCATCATGTGCGCGGGCGGTGCCACCACCACCGTCTACCCGCAGACCAACGCCGACGAGTCCGCGTTCATCCTCTCCGACTCCGAGAGCCGGGTGCTGATCGCCGAGGACGCCGCCCAGCTCGCCAAGGCCGTCGAGAAGCGCGCCGAGCTGCCCGAGCTGACCAAGGTCGTCGTCATCGACGCGGCCGGAGTCGAGTCGGGCGACTGGGTGATCACCCTCGCCGAACTGGAGGAGCGCGGCACCGCCTACCTCCAGACGCACCCCGAGCTGATCAAGGAGCGGGTCGGCGCGATCACCGGCGACCAGCTCGCCACCCTGATCTACACCTCCGGCACCACCGGCCGGCCCAAGGGCGTGCGCCTGCCGCACGACAACTGGTCGTACATGGCGAAGGCGATCGCCGCGACCGGCCTGGTCACCATGGACGACGTGCAGTACCTCTGGCTGCCGCTCGCCCACGTCTTCGGCAAGGTGCTCACCTCCGGGCAGATCGAGGTCGGCCACGTCACCGCCGTCGACGGCCGCGTCGACAAGATCATCGAGAACCTGCCGGTCGTCCAGCCCACCTACATGGCGGCCGTCCCGCGCATCTTCGAGAAGGTCTACAACGGCGTCGCGACCAAGGCCCGCGAGGGCGGCCCGGCCAAGTACAAGATCTTCCAGTGGGCCGCCGAGGTCGCCCGCGAGTACGCCAAGGTCACCCAGGACAACTTCCGGCGCACCGGCGTCCACTCCGCGCCCTTCGGCCTGGCCGCCAAGCACAAGGTCGCCGACACCCTCGTCTACGGCAAGCTCCGCGAGGCCTTCGGCGGCCGGCTGCGCGCCTGCGTCTCGGGCGCCTCCGCGCTCGCCCCGGACATCGGCTACTTCTTCGCCGGCGCCGGCATCCACATCCTGGAGGGCTACGGCCTCACGGAGACCTCCGCCGCCTCCTTCGTCAACCCCGGCGAGGCCTACCGCACCGGCACGGTCGGCAAGCCGCTGCCCGGCACGGAGGTGCGGATCGCGGAGGACGGCGAGATCCTGCTGCGCGGCCCCGGCGTCATGCAGGGGTACCACCAGCTGCCCGAGAAGACGACCGAGGTGCTGGAGTCCGACGGCTGGTTCCACACCGGCGACATCGGCGAGCTGTCCAACGACGGCTATCTGCGCATCACGGACCGCAAGAAGGACCTCATCAAGACCTCCGGCGGCAAGTACGTCGCCCCGGCCGAGGTCGAGGGGCAGTTCAAGGCGGTGTGCCCCTACGTCTCCAACATCCTCGTGCACGGCGCCGACCGTAACTACTGCACCGCCCTCATCGCCCTCGACGAGATCGCGATCCTGCAGTGGGCCAAGGAGAACGGGCTGGACGGCAAGGCCTACGCCGAGGTGGTGGCGGCGCCGCAGACCGTGGAGATGGTCGACGGGTACGTCAGGCAGCTCAACGAGGGCTTGCAGCGGTGGCAGACCATCAAGAAGTTCCGGCTGCTGCCGCGGGACCTCGATGTGGAGCACGGGGAGATCACGCCGTCGCTGAAGCTGAAGAGGCCTGTGGTGGAGCGGGAGTATCGGCATCTGATCGATGAGATGTATTCCGGGGCGCGGGAGGCGTAGCGCCGCTTCGGGAGGGTGGCGGGGAGCGTTGGCGGCTGCGGGTGCGTTGTGGCTTGTCGCGCAGTTCCCCGCGCTCCCATAGGGGGTTTGCGGCCGACCTCGTTCGAATGGTGACTGCTTCTGGTGCTGCCGTAGCACAGTTCGCGGGCATCGGTGTCCGGAATCGTGACTCAACGCTCATGTGTGGGGCCTGTCTGTCACGCTGGCCGCATGGACATGGCTGCCATACCGGTGCAGCGGGAGAGCGGTGCCCCCGGGCGTGAGGTGCGGGGGCACGCCGGGCTGCCCGGCAGTCCTCTCGCGCCGGGGGCCGCCCGGACGCTGGTGCGGGCCGCTCTCGCCGACGCGCCCGGGGTGTCCGGGCGGCTCGTGGACGATGCCATGGCCGTCGTCAGTGAGCTGGTCACCAATGCCGTCGTGCACGCCGGGACCGACGTGGAGGTGGACTGGCGCCTGGAGGGGAGCGGCGCGTTCGTCGTCGAGGTGCGCGACCACCACCCGGCGCGGGCCCCGCGTGACGCCGCCGGCGGCGAGGTGTCGTACGAGACGGCCGAGTACGGGCGGGGGCTGCGGCTGGTCGGCTCCCTCGCGGAGTCCTGGGGGGTCACCTACCGCACCGGTGCCAAGACGGTGTGGGCCAGGATCACCGGCGAGGGCGGCGTGCCCCCCGACGGGGCCGCGCTGGACGTCGCCGAGATCCTCGCCCCGCGCCCGCAGGGCCCCGGACGCGACCGGGACTGGCTCGGCCGGGGCGCGCTGTCCTTCCTCGCCGAGGCCTCCGACCTGCTCGCCGGCCAGCTCGACGAGAACCTCGTCGCCGCCCTCACCGGCCAGCTGCTCGTGCCCCGGCTCGCCGACTGGTGCGCGATCTGGCTGGAGGACGAGGCGACCGCGCGCGGCGGCGACGGCACCGGACCCGCCCGCGTCTGGCACGCCAGCGAGAACCTCATCGAGGAACTGCACCGGGCCCTGGAGAAGGAGCCGCCCCAGCACGGCGACGGTCTGCTCCGCTCGGGCCCGGAGCCGTACGCCTGGCCCGGCGACGCGCTCGGCCCGCAGCACGCCGACGGCACGGCGCTGGCGTACCGGCTGATCGCGGGGGGCCGTCCCCTGGGCACGCTGGTCATCGGCCGCTGTGGGCTGTCCCGCTTCCCCGACGAGGTCACCGGGCTCGTCGAGGACCTCGGCCGCCGGGTGGCCCTCGCCATCGGCGCGGCCCGCCAGTACGCCCGCCAGGCCACCATCAGCGCCGTCCTGCAGCGCGGCCTGCTGCCCGGCGCGGTGGCGGAGATCCCCGGGCTGCGCAGCGCGCTCGTGTACGAGCCGTGTGACAAGGGCGGCCCCAGCGGCGACTTCTACGACCTGTTCCCGGCGGGTGACGGCCGCTGGTGCTTCGCCGTCGGTGACGTGCAGGGAAAGGGACCGGAGGCCGCCGTCGTCATCGGGCTCGCCCGGCCCTGGCTGCGGCTGCTGGCCCGCGAGGGGTACCGGGTCGCCGATGTGCTGGACCGGCTCAACCAGCTCCTCCTCGACGACGCGACCGAGGCGGCCGACGCCGCCGCCCGCGCGCTGGTCACTGCCGGTGGGCGGCCGCTGATCGCCGGGGACGGGCCGCAGACACGGTTCCTGTCGTTGCTGTACGGGGAGCTGACGCCGTACGAGGGCGGGGTGCGCTGCACCCTGGCTTCCGCGGGGCATCCGCTGCCGCTCGTCCTCAGCCCGGACGGGTCCGTCCGTACGGCCGCGCGCCCCCAGACGCTGCTCGGTGTCGTCGAGGACGAGTCGTATACGAGTGAAACCGTCGAACTGCGGTCCGGTGACAGTCTGCTGTGCGTCACCGACGGGGTGACCGAGCGGCGCTCGGGCTCTCGGCAGTTCGACGACGGTGATGGGCTGGCGCGGGCGCTGGCCGGCTGCGCGGGGCTTGGCGCGGAGAGGATCGCTGAGCGGATTCGGCGCCTGGTGCATGACTTCGGCGGGGGTCTGCCGGAGGATGATCTCGCTTTGCTGGTGCTGCAGGCGGAGTGACGCCTCGGGCGCCGGGTCGTGTGCCGTCCGCGGGCGGGTGGGGCTTCTCGCGCAGTTCCCCGCGCCCCTTCGGGGCCCGCCGGGTCGTGTGCCGTCCGCGGGCGGGTGGGGCTTCTCGCGCAGTTCCCCGCGTCCCTTCGGGGCCCGGTCTGAGCCGTTGTTGTCTGCGGCCGGTGGGGGTTCTCGCGTCGTTCCCCGCTTCTCTTTGGGGCACGGGCAGTCCGGGCGTGCTGGACAATGGGGGGTATGCCTTCCGCACTTCCCGATGGTGAGCCTGTTCCCGGTGATGGGGCGCTGCCGGACTCCGCGCTCGCCGGGGCCGGCGGGCGGCCCCTCGGGTTCTATCTGCATGTGCCGTACTGCGCGACCCGCTGCGGCTACTGCGACTTCAACACCTACACGGCGACCGAGCTGCGCGGCACGGGCGGGGTGCTGGCGTCCCGTGACAACTACGCGGACACGCTGATCGAGGAGGTCCGCCTCGCCCGGAAGGTGCTCGGTGACGACCCGCGCGCGGTGCGTACGGTGTTCGTCGGGGGCGGTACGCCGACCCTGCTGGCGGCCGGGGACCTCGTACGGATGCTGGGGGCGATCCGCGACGAGTTCGGACTGGCGCCGGACGCCGAGGTCACCACGGAGGCCAACCCCGAGTCGGTCGACCCGGCGTACCTCGCCACCCTCCGCGAGGGCGGCTTCAACCGGATCTCCTTCGGAATGCAGAGCGCCAGGCAGCACGTGCTGCGCGTGCTCGACCGCACCCACACCCCGGGCCGCCCCGAGGCCTGCGTCGCGGAGGCTCGCGCGGCCGGGTTCGAGCACGTCAACCTCGACCTGATCTACGGCACCCCGGGGGAGAGCGACGACGACTGGCGCGCCTCCCTGGAGGCGGCCCTCGGCGCGGCCCCGGACCACGTCAGCGCCTACGCCCTCATCGTCGAGGAGGGCACCCAGCTCGCCCGCCGCATCCGCCGGGGCGAGGTCCCGATGACCGACGACGACGTCCACGCCGACCGGTACCTGATCGCCGAGGAGGCCCTCGCGGCGGCCGGCTTCGACTGGTACGAGGTGTCCAACTGGGCCACCTCCGAGGCGGGCCGCTGCCTGCACAACGAGCTGTACTGGCGAGGCGCCGACTGGTGGGGCGCCGGACCGGGCGCACACAGCCACGTCGGCGGAGTTCGCTGGTGGAACGTGAAGCACCCGGGGGCGTACGCGGCGGCCCTCGCCTCCGGCCGTTCCCCGGGAGCCGGACGCGAACTGCTCTCGGCGGAGGACCGGCGCGTGGAGCGCATCCTGCTGGAGCTGCGGCTCCGGGAGGGCGCCCCGCTGGACCTGCTACGCCCACAGGGCCTCACCGCGTCCCGCAAGGCCCTCGCGGACGGGCTGCTCCAGCAGGGGCCGTACGACGACGGCCGGGCCGTGCTGACCCTGCGCGGCAGGCTGCTGGCGGACGCGGTGGTGCGGGACCTCGTGGACTGACGGGCCCAGGTCCCGGGCCGTTCAGGGCACGGTCACGAAGTCGATGAGGCGTTCCACCGACCCCAGCAGCTCCGGTTCCAGGTCCCGGTAGGAGTTCACGCGGGCCAGGATCGCCTGCCACACCGCGCCGGTGTTGTCCGACGGCCAGCCCAGGGCCCGGCACACCCCCGTCTTCCAGTCCTGGCCGTGCGGGACACGGGGCCAGCCGGGGATGCCCAGGGACGACGGCTTCACCGCCTCCCAGATGTCGATGTACGGGTGGCCCACGACCAGCGCGTGCTCGCTCGTCACCGACTCGGCGATCCGCCACTCCTTCGTGCCCGGCAGCAGGTGGTCCACGAGAACTCCGAGGCGGGCGTCCGGGCCGGGGGCGAACTCGGCGACGATCATCGGCAGGTCGTCCACGCCCTCCAGGTACTCCACGACCACCCCCTCGATGCGCAGGTCGTCGCCCCACACCTTCTCGACCAGCTCGGCGTCGTGCCGGCCCTCCACGTAGATGCGGCCGGCGCGGGCCACCCGGGCGCGGGCACCGGGCACGGCGACCGAACCGGACGCCGTACGGGTGGGACGCACCGGAGCGGAGGACGACGACGGGCGTACGAGCGTCACCACGCGCCCCTCCAGCAGGAAGCCGCGCGGCTCCAGCGGGAACACCCGGTGCTTGCCGAAGCGGTCCTCCAGGGTCACCGTGCCCGCCTCGCAGCGGATCACCGCCCCGCAGAAGCCGGTGCCGGGCTCCTCCACCACCAGACCGGGCTCCGCCGCGACCTCCCGGACGGGCGTCGGCTTCTTCCAGGGGGGAGTGAGGTCGGCGGAGTACTGGCGCATTCGGATGACGATAGGAGAAGCGGTGCGTCCGTACTCACGACACGCTCACGACACGCCGAAACGCGCCGCCAGCGCGTCCCGTTGACGTCGCACGAAGGCCGCGTCCACCACCGCTCCGTGACCGGGCACGTACAGCGCGTCCGGGCCACCCAGGGCCAGCAGCCGGTCCAGGGCGTCGGGCCAGCGGGACGGTACGGCGTCCGGGCCCGCCTGCGGCTCGCCCGACTCCTCGACCAGGTCGCCGCAGAACACCACCTCCGGGTCGCCCGGCACCAGCACCGCGAGGTCGTGCGCCGTGTGGCCGGGGCCGACGTTGGCCAGCAGCGCCTGCCGGCCCTCGCCGAGATCGAGGGTCCACTCACCGGACACCGGGTGGCGGGGCGCGGCGAGGGCGGTCACCGCCGCGTCGGCGTCCTCGGCCGGCAGGCCCTCCCGGACCGCGTCCGCGCGCAGCTGCCCGCGCCCGGCGGCGAACACCGCGTCCGTGCCGACCGCCGCGTACACCTCCGCTCCCGCGAACGAGGCCGCGCCGAAGACGTGGTCGAAATGGGGATGCGTCAGCGCGAGATGAGTCACACGGCCGCCGGCCAGCACCTCGGCCTGCGCGCGGATCCGCGTGCCCTCGGTGAGGCTCGACCCGGCGTCCACCACGAGCGCCGCGCCCGCCCCGACGACCAGCCCCGCCGTGCAGTCCCAGCCCGGCAGCCGGCACCGCCCGACCCCCGCGCCCAGCCGTTCCCACCCGAGCCCTTCCCAAGTCAAGGTCATACCGCGACGCTAACGGCAGCACTCCCGGAGCAGCACCGACCTTGCCCGGGGACCACCCCACGGCCGTACACTGGGCCCGGGAATGCTGGCACTCGCATGCGCAGAGTGCCAGGCGGAAGACCTGAAGGGCCGCGGGGACGACATGCTGGAGGTGTGCGCGGGTGCTGAGTGAACGCAGGCTGCAGGTGCTGCGCGCCATCGTCCAGGACTATGTCGGCACCGAGGAACCGGTGGGGTCCAAGGCGCTCACCGAGCGGCACAGCCTCGGCGTGTCCCCGGCGACCGTCCGCAACGACATGGCGGTCCTGGAGGACGAGGGGTACATCGCCCAGCCGCACACCAGCGCCGGGCGGATCCCCACGGACAAGGGCTACCGGCTGTTCGTCGACAAGCTCGCGGGCGTCAAGCCGATGACCGGGCCCGAGCGGCGGGCCATCCAGAACTTCCTGGAGGGCGCCGTCGACCTCGACGACGTCGTGGCCCGCACGGTGCGGCTGCTCGCGCAGCTGACCCGGCAGGTCGCCGTCGTGCAGTATCCCTCGCTGACCCGGTCCACCGTGCGGCACGTGGAACTGCTGGCGCTCGCGCCCGCGCGCGTGATGCTCGTGCTGATCACGGACACCGGGCGGGTCGAGCAGCGGATGATCGACTGCCCGGCCCCGTTCGGCGAGGCGTCCCTCGCGGACCTCAGGGCGCGGCTCAACAGCCGGGTCGCCGGCCGCCGGTTCACCGACGTGCCCCGGCTGGTCGAGGACCTGCCGGAGGGCTTCGAGGCCGAGGACCGCGGCACGGTCTCGACGGTGCTCTCCACGCTGCTGGAGGCGCTCGTCGAGGAGAGCGAGGAGCGGCTGATGATCGGCGGTACCGCCAACCTCACCCGCTTCGGGCACGATTTCCCCCTCACGATCCGGCCCGTCCTGGAGGCCCTGGAGGAGCAGGTCGTGCTCCTCAAGCTCCTCGGCGAGGCGAAGGATCCGGGCATGACCGTGCGCATCGGTCACGAGAACGCCCATGAGGGACTCAACTCAACCTCAGTGGTGTCGGTCGGCTACGGTTCGGGCGGCGAGGCAGTAGCCAAGCTCGGCGTGGTCGGACCGACCCGCATGGATTACCCGGGAACGATGGGAGCGGTACGAGCGGTGGCACGGTACGTCGGACAGATCCTGGCGGAGTCGTAAGTGGCCACGGACTACTACGCCGTTCTCGGCGTGCGCCGCGACGCGTCGCAGGATGAGATCAAGAAGGCGTTCCGTCGGCTCGCGCGCGAGCTGCACCCGGACGTCAACCCGGACCCGAAGACCCAGGAGCGGTTCAAGGAGATCAACGCCGCCTACGAGGTGCTGTCGGACCCGCAGAAGAAGCAGGTCTACGACCTCGGCGGCGACCCCCTCTCCCAGTCGGGCGGGGCGGGCGCGGGCGGCTTCGGAGCCGGCGGCTTCGGCAACTTCTCCGACATCATGGACGCGTTCTTCGGTACGGCGTCGCAGCGCGGCCCGCGCTCGCGCACCCGGCGCGGCCAGGACGCGATGATCCGCATCGAGGTCGAGCTGGACGAGGCGGCCTTCGGGACGACCAAGGACATCCAGGTCGACACCGCGGTCGTCTGCAACACCTGCAACGGCGAGGGCGCCGCTCCGGGCACGTCCGCGCAGACGTGTGACATGTGCCGCGGCCGCGGCGAGGTCTCCCAGGTCACCCGGTCGTTCCTGGGCCAGGTCATGACCTCCCGGCCCTGCCCCCAGTGCCAGGGCTTCGGCACGGTCGTGCCCACCCCGTGCCCGGAGTGCGCCGGTGACGGCCGGGTCCGCTCGCGGCGGACGCTGACCGTGAAGATCCCGGCCGGTGTCGACAACGGCACCCGCATCCAGCTCGCCGGCGAGGGCGAGGTCGGTCCGGGCGGCGGTCCGGCCGGCGACCTGTACGTGGAGATCCACGAGCTGCCGCACAGCACCTTCCAGCGGCGCGGCGACGACCTGCACTGCACGGTCACCATTCCGATGACCGCGGCGGCCCTCGGCACGAAGGTGCCGCTGGAGACGCTGGACGGCCTGGAGGAGGTCGACATCCGGCCCGGTACCCAGTCCGGCCAGTCGATCCCGCTGCACGGCCGGGGCGTCACGCACCTGCGCGGCGGCGGGCGCGGCGACCTCATCGTGCACGTCGAGGTGACCACGCCGACCAAGCTGGACCCCGAGCAGGAGCGGGTGCTGCGCGAACTGGCCAAGCTGCGGGGCGAGGAGCGGCCGACGGGGCAGTTCCAGCCGGGCCAGCAGGGCCTGTTCTCCCGGCTGAAGGACGCCTTCAACGGCCGCTGAGGACCGGCCCGAAGCAGTGCGGGGAACCGGCCGGGGGCGGTGCCGCGAAGGCGCCCGCCCCCGCCTGCCTGAGGCGCATGTGCCAGGGGAAAGGCCCGATTCGGACTTGTTCGGAGGACGTGACAACATGCGGTCATGTCCTCCGCACTGACCGATCTCTTCCCCCAGCCGATCGTGCAGGCCCCCATGGCGGGCGGCGTCTCCGTCCCGCTGCTCGCCGCCGCCGTCTGCGAGGCCGGCGGCCTCGGGTTCCTCGCCGCCGGCTACAAGACCGCCGACGGCATGTACCAGGAGATCAAGCAGCTGCGGAGCCTCACCGCCCACCCCTTCGGCGTCAACGTGTTCATGCCCCAGCCCGAGCACGGCGAGTCCGGGGCGGTCGAGGTCTACGCCCACCAACTCGCCGGGGAAGCCGCCTGGTACGAGACGGAACTGGGCGACCCCGAAAGCGGCCGGGACGACGGCTACGACGCCAAGCTCGCCGTCCTCCTCGACAACCCGGTTGCGGTGGTCTCCTTCCACTTCGGCGTGCCTGACCGGGAGGTCCTCGACGCGCTGCGCAGGGCCGGCACCTACACGCTGGTCACCGCCACCACCGCCGAGGAGGCCCGCGCGGTGGAGCGGGCCGGCGCCGACGCGGTCATCGCCCAGGGCGCGGAGGCCGGCGGCCACCAGGGCACCCACCGCGACCTCGCGGAGAACGGCGGCGGCACCGGGCTGCTCTCGCTGATCGCCCAGGTCCGCGAGGCCGTCAGCCTCCCCGTCGTCGCCGCCGGCGGCATCATGCGGGGCAGCCAGATCGCCGCCGCCCTCGCCGCAGGCGCGAGCGCGGCCCAGCTGGGAACGGCCTTCCTCGCCACCCCCGAGTCCGGGGCCCACGCCCTGCACAAACAGGCCCTCACCAACCCCCTGTTCACCCGTACCGAGCCGACCCGCGCCTTCTCCGGCCGGCCCGCCCGCGCCCTGGTCAACCGCTTCCTGCGCGAGCACGGGCCGTACGCCCCGGCCGCCTACCCGGAGGTCCACCACCTGACCGCGCCGCTGCGCAAGGCCGCCGCGAAGGCCCAGGACGCGCAGGGCATGGCGCTGTGGGCCGGACAGGGGCACCGGATGGCCCGCGATCTGCCCGCGGGCCGGCTGGTGGAGACGCTGGCCGCCGAACTCGCCGACGCGCGGACAGCGTTGTCGCGGGGCGGTGCCCGATGACCGCGCCGGTGTTCCGCGTCGACTCCCTGGACGGCGTCGGCCCCGGCTCGGTCGTCGACGTGACCGGCCCCGAGGGGCGGCACGCGGTCTCCGTACGGCGGCTGCAGCCCGGCGAGGAGGTCGTGGTCACCGACGGCCGGGGCCGGGGAGCGGTCGGGGTCGTGCTCAGCGTGTCCGGCAAGGACCACCTGGTCGTCGAGCCGCACACGTTCCCGGTGGAGGCCGAGCCCAGCCCGCGGATCACCGTCGTGCAGGCGCTGCCCAAGGGCGACCGGGGCGAGCTGGCCGTGGAGACGATGACCGAGGTGGGCGTCGACGCGATCGTGCCCTGGCAGGCCGCCCGCTGCATCACCCAGTGGAAGGGCGAGCGCGGCCAGAAGGCCCTCGGCAAGTGGCGGGCCACCGCCCGCGAGGCCGGCAAGCAGTCCCGGCGGCTGCGCTTCCCGGAGGTCGCGGACGCCGCCACCGGCAAACAGGTTGCCTCACTTCTCGCCGAAGCCGACTTCGCCGCCGTGCTCCACGAGAGCGGCGAGGAGCGGCTGGCCACCGCCGAACTCCCCGACCGGGGAAACATCGTGCTGGTCGTCGGCCCCGAAGGCGGCGTCTCACCCGAGGAGTTGACCTTGTTCGCCGAGGCGGGGGCCCGGCCCTACGTCCTGGGACCTACTGTGTTGCGTACATCGACCGCCGGCACCGCCGCCGCGGCCCTGCTCCTGGGCCGCACCGGCCGCTGGTCCTGACAGCACCAGGGGGAACTCCGTGGAACTCGCGCAAGTACGGCTCCTCGTCACCGACTTCGCCGCCTGCTACCGCTTCTACGCCGACGTCCTCGGCCTCAAGCCGCAGTCCGGTGCCACCGAGGGGCCGTACGAGAAGTTCAGCCCGCACGTCGGCTCCGCCGGAATCGCGCTGCAGGACCGCGCGATGATGGCCCAGGTCCTCGGCGAACTCGGCGAGACCGCCACCGGCCACCGCTCCCTGGTCGTCCTGCGCGTCGACGACCTCGACGCCTACACGACCGAGATCGTCTCCCGGGGCGCCTCCCTCGTGCACGGCCCTGCCCCCATGACCGACCGCATGCGCGTCGCCCACCTCAAGGACCCGGAGGGCAACCTGGTGGAACTCCAGGAGTGGCTCCTGCTGCGCAACTGACGGCGACAGCGCACAGCAGCTCCGGATCGTCCACCTCACCGCCCGCCGGCCACCTGCTCGCCAGCTCGTCGACGAACGCCCGGACGACAGCGGGCTCGTGCAGATTGACCATGTGCCCGTGCTCGTCGCAGACCAGTCCGAGGTGCCCGCCCCAGCCGCCGTCGAGGCTGGGCAGCACGATCCGTACCGGGACACTGTCCCGGAACAGCGACAGCACCTCGGAGCAGGCCGTGCCGTCCACCCGGTGCCGGTGCCGGACGGTCCACCGGTAGACGGTCCCGTCCACCACCAGCCGCCTCAGTCTGGGTCGCGTGCTCATCGACTCACCCTAGAACAGGGTGGGTTGCCCGTACGGGTGAGTGGCCGCTTGTGGTCTGTCGCTCGGGGGGCGGGGGTGGGACGCTGCTGTTCATGGGGGTATGGGGACGGTATCGGTGGTGGCCGCGCGGGGCGCGGGTGGTGGCCGTCGCGGGAGTCGTGGTGGTCGGGGCGGGAGTTGTCGCGGGGTGTGATCCCGGTGGGCTGAGCTCCACCACGGCCGCGTACACCACCGACAAGACCGCGACCGCCGAACTGAAGCGGCAGCACGTCAACGTCGCCTGGCTGACCTGTACGGGCCGGTACCAGGGCGGGCAGAAGGCGTACACGCCGGGGAAGACGCCCGCGCCCACGCAGCGCACCGTGATCTCCGTCGACTGCCAGGGCCGCACCAAGGACGGCCGGAAGATCACCGTCACCGGCAAGGTCACCAGGGCCGTCGACGGTGCCTGCGTGCGCGGCGACCTGACCGCCAAGGTCGCCGGCCGGCAGGTCTTCCACGTCAGCGGCCTCGGCGACTGCGGCGCCACCCCCGCCCCGACGCGCCACCAGCCCGGCACGCACGGGCCGGCCCCGGCCGTCACGGTCACCGTCACCCGCACCATCTGGTGCAAGGGCGACCCCACCTGCTGGCCGGTACGGGGCAAGTGATCGAAAACCAGTGCGCGGCGCACGGCCCGCCGCATAAGGTGACCGGGTGACTCAGGGCACTGCCACGGGACCCCTCGGCTACCTCCGACACCCGCACCCGCACGGCGACTTGGTGACCTTCGTCGCCGAGGACGACGTCTGGCTCGCCCCACTCGACGGCGGCCGCGCCTGGCGGGTCAGCGCCGACAACATGCCCGTCACCGTGCCCCGGATCTCACCCGACGGCACCCACCTCGCCTGGACCTCCACCCGCGACGGCGCCCCCGAGGTGGTCCTCGCGCCGGTGGACGGCGGTCCGGCCACCCGGCTCACCCACTGGGGCAACGGGCGCACCGAGACCCGCGGCTGGACCCCCGACGGCCAGGTCCTCGCGGTCAGCGCGCAGGGCCGCCCCAGCAACCGCCACACCTGGGCGCACGCCGTCCCGCTCGACGGCGGCCCCGCGGCCACCCTGCCGTACGGCCCCGTCGGCGACGTCGCGTTCGGCCCCGCCACCGTCCTGCTGTCCGCGCCGATGGGCCGCGAGGCCGCCCACTGGAAGCGCTATCGGGGCGGCACGGCCGGCAAACTGTGGATCGACCGTGCCGGCGACGGCGACTTCACCCGCCTGCACGAAGACCTGGCCGGCAACATCGAGTGCCCGGTGTGGGCCGGCGACCGGCTCGCCTTCCTCTCCGACCACGAAGGCACCGGCGCCCTCTACTCCTCCCTCGCCGACGGCTCCGACCTGCGCCGCCACACCCCCCTCGACGGCTTCTACGCCCGCCACGCCTCCGGCGACGGCACCCGGATCGCCTACACAAGCGGCGGCCGGCTGTGGCTCCTCGACGACCTGGACGGCGCCGAACCCCGGCCCCTCGACATCCGGCTCGGCGGACCCCGCACCGACCTGCGGCCCCACCCGCTGAACGCGGCCCGCTGGCTCGGCGAGGCGTCCCCCGACCACACCGCCCGCGGCAGCGCCGTCTGCGTGCGCGGCGGCGTCCACTGGGTCACCCACCGCTCCGGTCCGGCCCGCGCCCTCGCCGCCACCCCCGGCGTCCGCGCCCGCCTGCCCCGCACCTTCCGCGCGGACGGCGAGGAATGGGCCGTCTGGGTCACCGACGCCGAGGGCGACGACGCCCTCGAATTCGCCCCCGCCACCGGCCTGACCCCCGGCGCCACCCCCCGCCGCCTCGCCGCCGGCCGGCTCGGCCGCGTCCTGGAACTCGCCATGTCCCCCGACGGCAGCCGCGCCGCCGTCGCCGCACACGACGGCCGGCTGCTCCTCGTCGAACGGGAGACCGGCGAGGTCCGCGAGGTCGACCACTGCGACGACGGCGAGGTCTCCGGACTGGCCTTCTCACCCGACTCCGGCTGGCTCGCCTGGTCCCACCCCGGCCCCCGCCCCCTCGCCCAGCTCCGCATCGCCCACACCACCGACCTGACCGTCACGGACGCGACCCCGCTCCGCTTCCACGACCACGCGCCCGCCTTCACCCTCGACGGCAGACACCTCGCCTTCCTGTCCGACCGCGCCTTCGACCCGGTCTACGACGAACACGTCTTCGACCTCGCCTTCGTCGCCGGCACCCGCCCGCACCTGATCACCCTCGCCGCCACCACCCCCTCACCGTTCGGCCCGCAACGCCACGGCCGCCCCGTCGAGGCCCCCGACAAGGACGAGACCCCCGACAGCGAGGGCACCCCCGCCACCCGTGTCGACCTCGAAGGGCTCGCCGACCGGATCCTCCCCTTCCCCGCCGAGGCCGGCCGCTACTCCGGGCTGCGCGCCGCCAAGGACGGCGTCCTCTGGCTGCGTCACCCCGTGCACGGTGTCCTCGGCGCCTCCCGGGCCCACCCCGACGACCCCGACCCGCACACCGAGCTGGAGCGCTACGACCTCACCCAGCGGCGCCTGGAACACCTCGCCTCCGACGCCGGCCACTTCGAGGTCAGCGGCGACGGCAAACGCGTCCTGCTGTGGACCGACGGCCGCCTCCGGGTCGTCCCCAGCGACCGGCGCGCCGGATCCGACGACGACGGCGACACCAGCCTCACCATCGACCTCGCCCGCATCCGGCAGACCGTCGACCCGGCCGCCGAGTGGCGCCAGATGTACGACGAGACCGGCCGCCTCGCCCGCGACCACTTCTGGCGGCCCGACCTCGGCGGCATCGACTGGGACGCGGTCCTCGACCGCTACCGCCCGCTGCTGGACCGCGTCGCCACCCACACCGACCTCCTCGACGTGCTGTGGGAGGTGCACGGCGAACTCGGCACCTCCCACGCGTACGTCATCCCCGGCGGCCCGGCCGGCCACGGCCCCCGGCACGGCCTGCTCGGCGCCGACATCTCCCGTCACGCCGACGGCAGCTGGCGCGTCGACCGCATCCTGCCCGCCGAGACCTCCGACCCCGACGCCCGCTCCCCGCTCGCCGCGCCCGGCGTCGCCGTACGCCCCGGCGACGCGATCGTCGCCGTCGCCGGACACCTCGTCGACCCGGTGACCGGCCCAGGCCCGCTCCTCGCCGGCACCGCCGGACAGCCCGTCGAACTGACCATCTCCCCGGCCGGCGGCGGCGAGCTCCGCCACACGGTCGTCGTCCCCGTGGCCGACGAGGAACCGCTGCGCTACCACGCCTGGATCGCCGGCCTGCGCGCCCGCGTCCACGAGGCGTCCGGCGGCCGGCTCGGCTACCTCCACGTCCCCGACATGCAGGCCCCCGGCTGGGCCCAGATCCACCGCGACCTGCGCGTCGAGGTCGCCCGCGAAGGACTCGTCGTCGACGTCCGGGAGAACCGCGGCGGCCACACCTCCCAACTCGTCGTGGAGAAACTGGCCCGCCGCGTCATCGGCTGGGACCTGCCCCGCGGCATGCGTCCCACCAGCTACCCGATGGACGCACCCCGCGGCCCCGTCGTCGCCGTCGCCAACGAGTTCTCCGGCTCCGACGGCGACATCGTCAACGCCGCGATCCGAGCACTCGGCATCGGCCCCGTCGTCGGCACCCGCACCTGGGGCGGAGTCATCGGCATCGACAGCCGCTACCACCTCGTCGACGGCACCCTCGTCACCCAGCCCAAGTACGCGATGTGGCTGGAGGGCTACGGCTGGGACGTCGAGAACCACGGCGTGGACCCGGACGTCGAGGTAGTCCAACGCCCGCAGGACTGGGCAGCGGGCAGAGACACCCAACTGGAAGCAGCGATCCAGCTGGCTCTGGAGACATTGGAGAACAGTCCCTCCAAGACTCCGCCGGCCCTACCCACCTGAGGGCCGCGGGGCTGTGTCGATATGCGGCCTCCGCCGCATGGGCGCGATCGACCGCCACCGGCTCGCAGCCGAACGACTACGATGCCCCCATTGATCACCTGCAAAGAGGAGCGCCGCATGACAGGCGAACCGCAGGACGACTGCCTGTTCTGCAAGATCGTCGCGGGCCAGATCCCCGCGACCATCGTCCGCGAGACGGAAACCACCCTCGCCTTCCGGGACATAAACCCCCAGGCCCCCACCCACGTCCTGGTGATTCCCAAGGCCCACTACAAGAACGGGGCCGAGCTGGCCGCAGGCGCCCCGCAGATCGCCGCCGACGTCCTCGCCGCCACCCAGGCCGTCGCCGACGACGAGAAGCTGGACAGCTACCGCACCGTCTTCAACACCGGCGCCGGCGCCGGACAGACCGTGTGGCACGCCCACGCGCACGTCCTCGGCGGCCGTGGCCTCGAATGGCCTCCCGGGTAACGAGCCGTGTCCGTCCGCGAACTGGTGGTCCTGGGCACCGCCAGCCAGGTGCCCACCCGGCACCGCAATCACAACGGCTACCTGCTCCGCTGGGACGGCGAGGGCATCCTCTTCGACCCCGGCGAGGGCACCCAGCGGCAGATGCTGCGCGCCGGGGTCGCCGCCCACGACCTGAACCGGATCTGTGTCACGCACTTCCACGGCGACCACTCCCTCGGCCTCGCCGGAGTGATCCAGCGGATCAACCTCGACCAGGTGCCGCACGAGGTCACCGCGCACTACCCGCGCTCCGGGCAGCGCTTCTTCGACCGGCTGCGGTACGCGACGGCCTACCGGGAGACGGTCCGCCTCACGGAGGCACCGGCCGACCGTGACGGCGTCCTCGCGGCGACATCGTCGTACACGCTCGAAGCCCGCAAGCTGTCCCACCCCGTCGAGTCCTACGGCTACCGGCTCACCGAACCCGACGGCCGCCGCATGCTGCCCGAGCGGCTCGCCGCGTACGGCGTCAAGGGACCCGACGTCGGCCGCATCCAGCGCGAGGGACGGCTCGGGGACGTCACGCTGGAGCAGGTCAGCGAGGTGCGGCGCGGGCAGCGGTTCGCGTTCGTCATGGACACCCGGCTGTGCGAGGGCGTGCACGCCCTCGCCGAGGACTGCGACCTCCTCGTCATCGAGTCCACCTTCCTCGACGAGGACGCGCGACTCGCCGCCGACCACGGTCACCTGACGGCCGGACAGGCGGCCGGCGTGGCCCGGGACGCGGGCGTACGGCACCTCGTGCTCACCCACTTCAGCCAGCGCTACGCCGACCCCGTGGAGTTCGAGCGGCAGGCGCGCGCCGCCGGCTTCGAGGGGGAGCTGACGGTGGCCCGCGACCTGGACCGCGTTCCTGTACCGAAGCGCAGGTGACACGGCCGTACGATGCTTTGATGCCTCTCCCGAAAGCCGAACTGCACCTCCACATCGAAGGCACCCTGGAGCCCGAGCTGGCGTTCGAGCTGGCCGCGCGCAACGGCATCGACCTGCCGTACGGGGACACCGACGACCTGCGCAAGGCGTACCAGTTCGAGGACCTGCAGTCCTTCCTGAACCTGTACTACGAGCTGATGGCCGTCCTGCGCACCGAGCAGGACTTCGCGGACCTCGCCGACGCCTACCTCGCCCGGGCCGCCGCGCAGGGCGTCCGGCACGCCGAGATCTTCTTCGACCCGCAGGCGCACCTCGCCCGGGGCGTCTCCATGGCCACCGTCGTGGAGGGGCTGTGGCGGGCGCTGGGGCGGTGGGGGAGAGGAGAACCACGGTGTCTCCACCCGGCTGATCCTCTGTTTCCTGCGCGACGAGTCCGCCGAGGCGGCCCTGCGCACCCTGGCCGCCGCCGAGCCCTACCTGGACCGGATCACCGGGGTCGGCCTGGACTCGGCCGAGGTGGGGCATCCGCCGGTGAAGTTCCGCGAGGTGTACGAGCGTGCCGCCGAACTCGGGCTGCGGCGCGTGGCGCACGCCGGTGAGGAGGGTCCGCCGGAGTACATCACCGAGGCCCTGGACGTGCTAGGCGTGGAGCGCGTCGACCACGGGCTGCGCTGCGTGGAGGACCCGGCGCTGGTCGAGCGGCTGGTCCGGGAGCGGATCCCGCTGACCCTGTGCCCGCTGTCCAACGTCCGGCTGCGGGCCGTGGACGGCCTGGCCGCCCACCCGCTGCCGGCCATGCTCGACGCCGGCCTGCTCTGCACGGTCAACTCCGACGACCCGGCCTACTTCGGCGGCTACGCGGGCGACAACTTCACCGCCGTCCGCGACACGCTGGGCCTGACCGAGGAGCGGCTGCGCGAGCTGGCCCGCAACTCCTTCCTCGCCTCCTTCCTGGAGGACGACGAGGAGCGGCGGGCGCGCTACCTCGCCGAGGTGGAGGCGTACGAGTTCGCGGAGCCGGCCTCGTAGACGCCCGGGCCGGCGGTGCCGTAGGCCTGCGGCCGGGGCACGGGGTTCTCCACCGGGACGTCGATCACCGGCAGCGTCCGCCGGGCCGTGCGCAGGGCGACCGCGGTCATCGGCACCGCCAGCGCGAGCAGTCCGGCCGCCAGGACGGCGCCCATCCCGGCGAAGCCCGCCCGCGCGGCCAGGACGCTGCCGGTGAGCGGTCCGGCCGCCGTGCCCAGCGAGGACGCCGAGCCGACCAGCACCGCCCAGCGGCCGCGCGGGTCCAGGTCGGAGGCGAGCCCGATGACGTACGACAGCACGACCGGGTACAGCAGGTTCCAGGCGACCTCCCCGCCCGCGAACGACCGCAGGCCGGTCGCCGACGCGCTGAGCGCGATACAGCCCGCGATCAGCGCCGTGCCGCCGCCGATGGGCACCGCCAGGCCCAGCCGGGGCCCGAGCGCGCCCGCACCCACCACTCCGAGCAGTCCGGCACCCAGCGCGACGGCGAACACCACGCCGACCGTGACCTCGCTGAGGTGCGCCTGCGCGAGACCGATCCGGCCGCTCACCCCCCACAGGGAGTTCTGCGCCAGTGACCAGCAGGTCATCGCGGCGGCCAGCAGCAGCCCGGCCCGCCGGTGGGGGAGCCGGCCGCTCTCGGCGAGCGTGCGCACGGGCGCCGTACGGCCGTCGAGACGGCCGGTGAACGGCCACACGGCGACCGCCGTGAGGGCGAGCGCGGCCAGGGGCATGGCGTGGCCGGGACCGAGGTGGGGGATCGTCAGGTAGAGCGCCCCGGCGAGGGCGGAGACGCCGAGCAGACCCAGGGTCGTGACGCGGTGCGGGTCCCGCTGGGCGGCGATGCCGCCGGCGGCGACCGCCGTGACCGTACCGGAGCCGAAGCCGCCGACGACCGCGCCCGCGACGACGGCCGGGACCGCGCCGGTGAGGGCGGCGCCGCCGTAGCCGAGCACGGCGAGGAGGAGGCCGAGGCGGGCGAGCCGGCGGCCGCCGAGCCGCTCGACGCGGGAGGCCAGCAGGAAGCCCGCCGCCGCCGAAGCCAGCAGCAGCGCACTGCCGACGGCGCCCGCCTGGGTCGCGGTGAGCGGCAGGCCCCGGTCCAGTCTGCCGATGGTGGTCGGCAGCAGGTACGGCGCGAGGTAGCCGGCCGTGAAAAGGGCGACGAGGGGCCACGGAGTGGCGCGGGAGGCGGGCACGGGCGTTCCTGGGCAGGCTGAAGGGGGCGTCACGGCGGACGCGGCAGGAGGTGAGGGGCGACGGGCCGTCGACGGACAGGCGGCGTGCGAGCAAGTTGTACCAAGCACGGAGTCCCGCGAAGAAGCCCGCCAGGAGTGATCTGGACCACTTTTTGTTTCGCGTCAGGGAGGCGGGGTAATGAGGCGCTTTCATTTCGGGATGATGTTGACGTTGGCGGTTCGCGTACCTAATCTCTGTTCTCATACATAGACAGACGTCATAGGGGAGATGGTCAGGGTGAGCGGCGACTCCAGCCCGCGCGATGTGGCGCGGCGGCTGCGCGAGGGCATGGCGCGGGGCGTGCTGTCCTTCCCGCTGACGGCGTTCCACGACGACGGCTCCCTCGACGCCGACGGATTCAGGTCCCACGTGGCCGACCGGCTCGCGGCCGGACCCGGCGCCCTCTTCCCGGCCTGCGGCACCGGCGAGTTCTTCTCGCTGGACGAGGACGAGTACCGGCGGGTCGTCACGGTCGCCGTCGAGGAGACGGCCGGCCGGGTGCCCGTCGTGGCCGGGACCGGGTACGGCTGGGCGCAGGCCGCCCGGTTCGCCCGCATCGCCGAGGAGGCCGGTGCCGACGCCCTCCTGGTCATGCCGCACTACCTCGTCGCCGCCCCGCAGGACGGACTCGCCGCCCAGCTGGAGCAGCTCGCCGCCCGCACCCGGCTGCCGATCGTCGCCTACCAGCGCGGACAGGTCGCCTACACCCCGGCCACGCTGCGGCGCATCGCGCGCGTGGAGAACGTCATCGGGCTCAAGGACGGCCACAGCGACCTCGACCGGCTCCAGCGGCTCACCCTCGCCGCGCCCGAGGGCTTCCTGTTCTTCAACGGCGCCTCCACCGCCGAGATGCAGGCCCGCGCCTACGCCACCGTCGGCGTCCCCGCCTACTCCTCCGCCGTGCACGCCTTCGCCCCCGAGATCGCCGGCGCCTTCTTCACCGCCCTGCGCGACGGCGACCACGGCACCACCGACAAGCTCCTGCGCGACTTCTACGTCCCCTTCGTCGAACTCCGCGACCGGGTACCGGGCTACGCCGTGTCCCTGGTCAAGGCGGCGGCCCGGCTGCGCGGGCAGCGCGTCGGACCCGTGCGCGCCCCGCTCACCGACCCCTCGCCCGCCGACCTCGCCGAGCTGCGGACCCTCCTCGCCGCCGGCCTCGACCTCGTGGGAGCCGCCCTGTGAACCTGACCGTCACGGACGTGCGGCTGACGCCGATCCTGGTCGCGGACCCGCCGCTGCTCAATGCCCAGGGCGTGCACCAGCCCTACACGCCCCGGCTGATCGTGGAGGTCGAGACCGCCGACGGCGTCACCGGGCTCGGCGAGACCTACGGCGACACGAAGTACCTGGAACTGGCGCGCCCGCTCGCCGAACGGCTCACCGGCCGCCCGGTCACGGATGTGAACATCCTCTTCGGTGCCGGACTCGCCGACCTCGCCGTCGACGCGAACCAGGTCGCCGCCGAGGTCGACGCCGGCGGTCTGCGGGGCGCGCAGACCGCCGACAAGCTGCGCCTGTCCGTGCTGTCCGCGTTCGAGGTGGCCTGCCTGGACGCCCAGGGCAAGGCGTTCGGCGTGCCCGTGCACGCCCTGCTCGGCGGCAAGGTCCGCGACTCGGTCGAGTACAGCGCCTACCTGTTCTACAAGTGGGCCGCCCATCCGGCGGGCGTGACCGCCGAACCCGACGACTGGGGCGCCGCGCTCGACCCCGCCGGAGTCGTCGCGCAGGCACGGGCGTTCACCGAGCGGTACGGATTCCGGTCCTTCAAGCTCAAGGGTGGTGTGTTCCCGCCCGACGAGGAGATCGCCGCCGTCCGCGCCCTCGCCGAGGCCTTCCCCGGACACCCCCTCCGGCTCGACCCCAACGGGGCCTGGTCGGTCGAGACCTCGCTGAAGGTGGCGAAGGAACTCGGCGACGTCCTCGAATACCTGGAGGACCCCACCCTCGGCACCCCCGCCATGGCCGAGGTGTCCGCGAGGACGGACATCCCCCTCGCCACCAACATGTGCGTCACCACCTTCGGCGAGATCCGGGAGGCGTTCACGCGCGACGCCGTGCAGGTCGTCCTCAGCGACCACCACTACTGGGGCGGCCTTCGCGCAACCCGTCACCTCGCCGCGCTGTGCGACGCCTTCGGCGTCGGGGTGTCCATGCACTCCAACACCCACCTAGGGATCAGCCTCGCCGCAATGACCCATGTGGCGGCCACCGTCCCCCACCTGCACCACGCCTGCGACTCCCACTACCCCTGGCAGTCCGAGGACGTCCTCACCGAGCGCCTCGCCTTCACCGACGGCCGCGTCACCGTCTCCGACGCACCCGGCCTCGGCGTGGCACTCGACCCGGAGAAGCTGGACCGGCTGCACCGCCGCTGGGCCGAGGACGACGGCGCCCTGCGCGACCGGGACGACGCGGCGGCGATGCGGGCGGCCGAGCCGGAATGGCGGACACCGGTGATGCCGCGCTGGTAGACGGCCTTGTCAGGGGCGCGATCTGGTGCACACTGGCCAGATCCGCACCATGCCAGGGAGCGCACCGTGACCACGCCGTCCCGTCCGTCCACCGGAGAGGAACCCGAGCACCTCACGCAGGCGGCGCGTGGCCGGACCGGGGTCGACCCGCTCGCCGCCCGCCGCACACCCGGCGACCCGCCCTGGGACGTCTACCTCACGGGCACCGTCTTCCTCGACATCATCTTCACCGGCCTGGACTCGGCGCCCGTGCGCGGCACCGAGTCCTGGGCCCGCGGCATGGGCTCCAGCCCCGGCGGGGTCGCCAACATGGCCGCCGCGCTGGCCCGGCTCGGCCTGCGCACCTCCCTCGCCGCCGCCTTCGGCGACGACCACTACGGCGAGTACTGCTGGGACGCCCTCGAACAGGGCGAGGGCATCGACCTCTCCGCCTCCCGCACGGTCCCCGGCTGGCACTCCCCGGTCACCGTCTCCATGGCCTACGAGGGCGAGCGGACGATGGTCTCCCACGGCCACGAACCGCCCCCCGAGGAACCCGCGCCCGACTGCCCGCCCCGAGCCGTCGCCGCCGTCGCCTCCCTCACCCCGGGCCGCGGCGCGCCCTGGGTCGCCCAGGCCGCCCGCCGGGGCACCCGCATCTTCGCCGACGTCGGCTGGGACGACACCGGCGCCTGGGACCTGGCCGGCCTCACCGACCTGCGGCACTGCGAGGCGTTCCTGCCCAACGCCGAGGAGGCCATGCGCTACACCCGCTCCGACTGCCCGCGCGCCGCCGCCCACGCCCTGACCCGGCACGTCCCGGTGGCCGTCGTGACCCTGGGCGCCGAAGGGGCGTACGCCGTGGACCGGCGCACCGGGGAGGACGCCGAGGTACCCGCCATCGCCGTGGAGGCCCTCGACCCGACCGGCGCCGGCGACGTCTTCGTGGCCGGCTTCGTCACCGGCAGCCTCGCCGGCTGGCCCCTCGCCGACCGGCTGGCCTTCGCCGGCCTCACCGCCGCCCTGTCCGTCCAGGAGTTCGGCGGCTCCCTGTCCGCCCCCGGCTGGGCGGAGATCGGCGCCTGGTGGCGCGAGGTCCAGTCGGTCGACGCCCAGGACCCGGCCGCCCTGGACCGGTACGCGTTCCTCGAACACCTGATGCCCGAGGAACCCGTCCGCCCCTGGCCCCTGCGCCGCGCGGTCCCGACGATCGGCTTCCGGCACGCGGTGTGACGGGTACGCGGTGTGACGGGCCCTCGCCCTCCGGAGCGGTGGGCGAGGCGGGGCCGGCCGGGCCCATCGCTCCGGTGCGAAAACCCCTACGGCGTTGTCAGTCCACCGTCGTACTCTGGACAGTGCGAGGCCGCCCTCAGCTATGCGGCCGTGACGAGGAGGAACCGCAGGCGTTGAGCGCCGGCCCATGACTGAGACACCCACAGCTCCCACCCCCGCGCAGGAGCAGGCGAGAGCACAGATCAGCGTCCCCGCGCAGCACCCCATGGTGACCGTGCTGGGATCGGGCGACTCCCTTCTGCGCGTGATCGAGAAGGCCTTCCCGGCGGCCGACATCCACGTCCGGGGCAACGAGATCAGCGCGGTCGGCGATCCGGCGGAAGTCGCCCTGATCCAGCGCGTGTTCGATGAGATGATGCTGGTGCTCCGCACCGGTCAGCCGATGACGGAGGACGCAGTGGAACGCTCGATCGCCATGCTCAAGGCGAGCGAGAACGGGGAGAGCGACGGCCAGGAGACCCCGGCCCAGGTGCTCACGCAGAACATCCTGTCCTCGCGCGGCCGCACGATCCGACCCAAGACGCTCAACCAGAAGCGGTACGTGGACGCGATCGACAAGCACACCATCGTCTTCGGCATCGGCCCCGCCGGCACCGGCAAGACCTACCTCGCCATGGCGAAGGCGGTGCAGGCCCTGCAGTCCAAACAGGTCAACCGCATCATCCTGACCCGTCCGGCGGTGGAGGCGGGCGAGCGGCTCGGCTTCCTGCCCGGCACGCTCTACGAGAAGATCGACCCCTACCTGCGCCCGCTGTACGACGCGCTGCACGACATGCTCGACCCCGACTCGATCCCCCGTCTGATGGCGGCGGGCACGATCGAGGTAGCGCCCCTGGCGTATATGCGTGGTAGGACCCTTAATGATGCTTTTATCATCCTGGACGAGGCCCAGAACACGAGCCCCGAGCAGATGAAGATGTTCCTCACCCGGCTCGGCTTCGACTCCAAGATCGTGATCACGGGTGACGTCACCCAGGTCGACCTGCCCGGCGGCACCAAGTCCGGACTGCGGCAGGTGCAGGACATCCTGGAGGGCGTCGACGACGTCCACTTCTCCCGGCTCACGTCCCACGATGTCGTACGGCACAAGCTGGTCGGCCGTATCGTCGACGCGTACGAGAAGTACGACAGCAGACACGTCACCGAGAACGGCGGCGCCGCCAAGGGTGGCCGAGGCAGAGCCGCCGGGCACGGGCACAAGGGGAAGTAGACCAGCACGACCATGTCGATCGACGTCAACAACGAGTCCGGAACCGAGGTCGACGAGCAGGCGATCCTCGACATCGCCCGCTACGCGCTCACGCGGATGCGTATCCACCCGCTCTCCGAGCTCTCGGTGATCGTCGTGGACGCCGACGCCATGGAGCAGCTCCACATCCAGTGGATGGACCTGCCCGGCCCCACGGACGTCATGTCCTTCCCGATGGACGAGCTGCGCCCGCCCACGAAGGACGACGACGAGCCCCCGCAGGGCCTCCTCGGGGACATCGTGCTCTGCCCGGAGGTCGCCAAGAAGCAGGGCGAGGACGCGCCGACCCAGCACTCCATGGACGAGGAGCTGCAACTGCTCACCGTCCACGGAGTGCTGCACCTCCTCGGCTACGACCACGAGGAGCCGGACGAGAAGGCCGAGATGTTCGGCCTCCAGGCCGCCATCGTCGACGGCTGGCGCGCCGAGCACGGGCTGACCGGGCCGTCCCCGGCGCCGACCGTCTCGTAAGCGGGCCGCATGTCTCCGCAGATCGTCATGGGTGCGATCGCGCTGATCGTGGTCGCCTGGCTCGCCGCGTGCGCGGAGGCCGGCCTCGCGCGGGTCTCCGCCTTCCGCGCCGAGGAGGCCGTGAAGTCCGGCCGGCGCGGCGGCGCCAAGCTGGCCCAGATCGCCGCCGACCCCACCCGCTACCTCAACCTGGCCCTGCTGGTCCGCGTCACCTGCGAGATGGCGGCCGCCGCCATGGTCACCTACGCCTGCCTGGAGGAGTGGGACTCGACCGTCCAGGCCCTGCTGGTCGCCATCGGCGTCATGGTCCTCGTGTCGTACGTCGCCGTCGGGGTCTCCCCGCGCACCATCGGCCGCCAGCACCCGCTGAACACGGCGACGGCGGCGGCGTACGTGCTGCTGCCGCTCGCCCGGGTCATGGGCCCGATCCCGTCGCTGCTGATCCTCATCGGCAACGCCCTCACCCCCGGCAAGGGCTTCAGGCGCGGCCCGTTCGCCTCCGAGGCCGAGCTGCGCGCCCTGGTGGACCTCGCCGAGCAGGAGTCGCTGATCGAGGACGAGGAGCGCCGCATGGTGCACTCCGTGTTCGAGCTGGGCGACACCCTGGTGCGCGAGGTGATGGTGCCGCGCACGGACCTCGTCGTCATCGAGCGGTACAAGACCATCCGGCAGGCCCTCACCCTCGCCCTGCGCTCCGGCTTCTCCCGGATACCGGTCACCGGCGAGAGCGAGGACGACATCGTCGGCATCGTCTACCTCAAGGACCTGGTCAGGAAGACGCACATCAGCCGGGACGCCGAGAACGACCTGGTGTCCACGGCCATGCGGCCCGCCGCGTTCGTGCCCGACACCAAGAACGCGGGCGACCTGCTGCGCGAGATGCAGAAGGACCGCACGCACGTCGCCGTCGTCATCGACGAGTACGGCGGCACGGCCGGGATCGTCACCATCGAGGACATCCTGGAGGAGATCGTCGGCGAGATCACCGACGAGTACGACCGTGAGCTGCCGCCCGTGGAGGACCTCGGCGACGACCGCTTCCGGGTCACCGCCCGCCTGGACATCACCGACCTCGGCGAGCTGTACGGGCTGGAGGAGTACGACGACGAGGACGTCGAGACCGTCGGGGGCCTCCTCGCCAAGGCGCTCGGACGGGTGCCCATCGCGGGCGCGTCCGCCGAGGTCGAACTGCCCGACGAGCGCAGACTGAAGCTGACGGCGGAGGCCGCGGCCGGCCGCCGGAACAAGATCGTGACCGTGCTGGTGGAGCCGGTGGCCCCCGCGACCGGGCCGGCCGGGGAGGAGAGAGCCGAGTGACCCCTCAGCAACTGCGCGCGCTCTGCCTGTCGTTCAACGCGGCCGAGGAGGACTTCCCGTTCAGCCCGGAGGCCTCGGTCTTCAAGGTGCTGGGCAAGATGTTCGCCCTGTCGGCGCTGGACGCCCGCCCGCTGACGGTCAACCTCAAGTGCGACCCCGAGGACGCGATGCGGCTGCGTGCCGAGCACGAGGGGCTGATCGTCCCCGGGTACCACATGAACAAGCGGCACTGGAACACCGTGACCGTCGACGGCGGCCTCCCGGACCGGCTGGTGAAGGAGCTGGTCGAGGACTCGTACGACCTCGTCGTCGCGGGCCTGCCGAGGGCCGAGCGGCTGCGCCTCGACCGGTCTTAGTCGCTTTACAGCCCCGTCTGACCCCGTGCCAGAATCCGCCGCATGACTGTGCGATACCCGCGCCCCCTGCGCCCCGGTGACCGTGTCGGTGTGACCTCGCCCTCCAGCGGGGTGGCCAAGGAGCTGCGCGGGCGGCTCGACGTGGCGGTCCGTGACCTTCAGGAGCGCGGCTACGAGGTCGTCGTCGGCCGGTGCATGGACGGCTCGACGCACCTCAGCGCCCCGGCCGCCGAACGGGCCGCCGAGTTCACCGAGATGCTGACCGACCCCTCCATCCGGGCCGTGGTGCCTCCGTGGGGCGGGGAGACCGCGATCGACCTGATACCGCTGCTGGACTTCGAGCGGATCGGGGCGGCCGAGCCGACCTGGGTCGTCGGCTACTCCGACATGTCGACGCTCATCACCCCCCTGACGCTGCTGACCGGTGTGGCGACGGTGCACGGCAACAACCTCATGGACACCCCCTACCGGACGCCCGAGGGGCTGCTGTCCTGGCTGGACATCGTGGCCGCTCCGCAGGGCGAGCCGTTCGGCCAGACCCCGCCCGGCCGGTTCCGCTCCGGGGGCTGGGACGACTGGGCGAAGAACCCGGAGGTCCGCGGCCTCACGCTGGACGCCGAGGGGGCCTGGATCCGGCTGGACGACACCGGCGACGTGGACGTCGAGGGGCGGCTGATCGGCGGCTGCGTCGAGACGCTCGCCAACCTCGCGGGGACGCGGTACCTGGACACCGTCGGCTTCGCGGGGGACGACGACCTGCTGGTGTACGTGGAGGCCTGCGAGGACAACGCGTTCACCATCTGCCGCAACCTGCACGGCATGCGCCTCGCCGGGTTCTTCGACCGCGCGGCCGCCGTGCTCGTCGGCCGGACGCACGCCCCGGACAGCCGGACCCTCAGCCAGCACGAGGCCGTGCTGGACGCGCTCGGCCCGCTCGGTGTGCCGATCGTCGCCGATGTCGAGTGCGGGCACCCGGCGCCGTATCTGCCACTGGTCAACGGCGCGCGCGGCCGTGTGGTGCACACGGCCGCGCGGAGCGAGATCGTTCAGACCCTGGACTGAGCGGGGTCGGGGGGCGGTTCAGGCCCGGCTCCGGGTTCCGTTGCGGCGCAGGCCCAGGCCGACCAGGACGGCGGCGGCGAGGACGATCGCCGCGTCCAGGGCGAGGACGGTGTGGACGCCGGCCAGCAGGTCGTCGGAGGTCGTCGCCAGCACGCCCAGCAGCGGGATGCCGACGGTGATGCCGACCTGCTGGGTGGAGGTGACCAGGCCGGTGGCCAGGCCCTGCTCCTCGTCCGGGACGCCCGAGGTGACGGTGAGGCCGTACGAGATGATCGCGCCCAGGTGGCACATGCTCGCCAGGGACACCCCGGCCACCGCGACCCACACCGACCAGGTGTGGGCGTTCAGCAGGAGCAGGCTCGCGATCAGCGCGCCCTGTCCGGCCAGCGAGCCGACGAGGGTGCGGCGGGCGCCGAAGCGGCCGATGACCTTCGGCGCGAGGGTGCCGGCGACGGCCGACAGCACACCCTGGACGCCGAAGACCAGGCCGGTCTCGAACGCGGACAGGCGCAGGGTCTCCTGGAGGTACAGGGTCAGGACGAAGATGACCGTCGACATCATCGAGAAGGTGACCAGACCGCCCACGTTGCCCCACGCGACCGTGCGTCGGCGCAGCATCGGCAGGGAGACCAGGGGAGCGGCCGAACGGGACTCGACGACGGTGAACACCGCGAGCAGGGCGAGGCCGGCGACGAGCGTGGTGATGACGTCGGCGCGGCCGAAGCCGTGGTCGGCGGCGGTGGACAGGGCGTAGATCAGGGCGAGCAGACCGCCGGTGACGGAGACGGCTCCGGGCACGTCCAGCCGGGGGCGCTCCGGGATGGGGGCACCTCCCATGCCCTTAAGGCTATGGGGGAGGGACTCGGGCAGCAGACCGGGGGCCAGCGGCAGCACGATCAGGGCGAACACCGACAGCAGGGCCATCGTGGAGCGCCAGCCGAGCGCGTCGGTCAGGACGCCGCCCGCGACCATGCCGACGGTGAAGCCCAGCGACAGCAGCGTGCCCGAGATGCCGAGGGCGCGGTCACGGGCCGGGCCCTCCGGGAAGGTGGTGGTCAGCAGGGACATGCCGGTCGGCACGATCGCCGCCGCGCCCAGGCCCTGCAGCGCGCGGCCGGTGAGGAAGGACGCCGGGTCCCAGGCCAGGGTGGACAGCACCGAGGCGGCGCCGAACAGGGCGAGCCCGGCCAGGAACAGCTTGCGGCGGCCGTACAGGTCGCCGATCCGGCCGAACAGCAGCAGGAAGCCGCCGGAGGGCAGCGCGAACGCGGTGACCGCCCACTGCAGCGCGGAACGGCTCATGCCGAGGTCCGAACCGAGGTCGGGCAGGGCCACGTTCAGGACGGAGAAGTCCAGCGCGACCATGAACTGGGCCGCGCACAGGACGAAGAGGACGAGCTTGTCACGCGTCGACAGCCGGGGGTCGTCGAGCGGTTGGACTTCGGGGACGGTGGTGGGCCGGGTGGAGGTGTCGATCGCCATGGCAAGAGCATCCGGCGCCCGGAACAATGGTGGGGAGTCGGAACTTATGGTGGTGGTGGCACCACCAGACACGACGGGGGGAGCGGTCACGTGGCTCAGGACGAGCTGAAGAGCCGCCGGCTGCGGGAGCTGAGGGAGTTCCTGATGAGCCGGCGGGCCCGGGTGAGCCCGGAGGAGGCGGGCCTGCCGAGCGGCGGGGCCCGGCGCCGTACGCCCGGCCTGCGGCGTGAGGAGGTGGCCGTGCTCGCCGGGGTGGGCGCCTCCTGGTACCAGTGGCTGGAGCAGGGGCGGGACATCTCCGTCTCCCCCCAGGTCCTGGACTCGGTGGCCCGGGTGCTGCGGCTCAGCGACGCCGAGCGCCGGCATCTGTACGTGCTGGCCGGGCTCAACCCGCCCGCGCCCGAAGTGGCGCCCGGGAAGCGGGACATGAGCGACGGGCTGCGGCGGCTGATCGACACCTGGATGCCGTACCCGGCGCACATCATGGACGCGTACTACAACTGCGTGATGTACAACGACGCCGCCGCGCTGGTGCTCGGCATGCGGCCCGGCATCACGCAGAACTGCCTCGTCGACTTCTTCACCGACCCGCTGTACCGGTCGCGGAGCAAGAGCTGGGAGCGGAACGCGCGCACGGTCGTCGCGCAGTTCCGGGCGGCCACGGCGGCGCACCCGGGGGACGACGGCTACCAGGCGGTGCTGGACGAGCTGAGCGCCGCGAGCCCCGAGTTCGTGGCGCTGTGGGCCGAGCGGGACATCGAGGACCAGGGGCAGGTGCGCAAGGAGCTGGACCATCCGGTGGTCGGGCTGCTGGTCGTGGAGTCGACGGCGATGAAGGTGCCGGCGCGGCCCGACCTGTCGATCGTGCTGCACACGCCGCTGGAGGAGGCGAACACCGCCGCGAAGCTGGAGTGGCTCGCCTCTCCGGAGGGCAGGCGCGGCACGATGTACCCCGTGGCTGGGTGAGGGCGTCCGGGCTTCGTATGCTCTGTCCATGACCGAGAGCAGCGCGCTTGACCCCGAGGACCGCAAGATCGTGACCCTGGCCCGTTCCGCGCGGGCCCGCAACGGTGTGCCGGAGGGGGCGGCCGTACGGGACGAGACCGGGCGGACGTATGTCGCCGGATCGGTCTCGCTCGCCTCGCTGGAGCTGAGCGCGCTGCGTACGGCCGTCGCCATGGCGGTGGCGTCGGGCGCGAAGTCCCTGGAGGCGGCCGTGGTGGTCAGCGACGCGGCGGAGGTCGCCGCCGAGGACCGGGCCGCCGTGGCGGACCTGGGTGGCGCCGCGACGCCGGTGCTGCTGGCGGGGCCCGACGGCACGGTCCGGGTGACGGTCAGCGCCGGCTGAGTAGTTCCGCCGACCGAACGAAAGGTCGGCTGGAATTCAACCTTGTGGGGGTCCGGGGCGTACGGGTCAATGAAGGCGTAGTGTCCGACGACCCGTCAGATCCGCATCGCCGTGCCGTGTGTCCGCACCCGCCCGCACGGCCTGCCGTTCGTCGGAGCGTGTTCCCGTCCATCCCCACATGGCATTCCCACAAGGGAAGGGAAGCGGATCCCCATGAGAGGCAAGCGAACAGTCACAGGTGCGGCAGTGGCGGCCGGGGCCCTTGCGGTCGCCGGACTCGCCTTCGCACCCACCGCGGCCGCCGTCACCCCACAGACGGCGACCATATCGGCGAGCTGCGGCATCTTCGGCGGCGGCTCGGCCACCCTCACCGCCACCCAGAGCGGCACCTCGGCGACCATGACCCTCACGTCCAGTGCCATCAGCGCGCCCGTCCCGGTGGCGCAGGACTCGATCAGTTCCACCCTCACCCTGGTGAAGGCCGGCGGCGGCACCACCGCCTTCAGCGGGACGAAGAACCCGGCCATGGCCAGTGGCGACCCGGTCAGCGTCGGACCCCTCAGCGGCACCGTCGCCTCCGGGGACAGTCTGGAGGCCTACGGCGGCTCGCTGAAGATGGTGATCTTCGGGATCACCGTCACCTGCACGGCCACCGCCCCGCAGTCGCCCGGTCCGTTCGTCTTCGACTGAGCGGGACCAGAGCGCGGGAGGGGTGAGTGATCTGTTCCGGTTCCTGCCGGAACTCCCCCGGATGCCGCGGAAACTGATGCTCCGTCAGTTTTCTGCGGCATCTCCATTGACTTCTCACGCCCGCTCCACATCAATGCCCCCTGTCGGCGCAGACGAGCCGCTGCGCCAGCAACCCTCAGGAGGGGGCCCCATGGGTTCGACACCCCGAAGATCCCGACGGTGGCGCTGGGCGTCACTGTTCGGGGCGACCGCGCTCGCGGTCACCGCGGGCGGCGCGCTGGCCTGCCCGGCCGGTGCCGCCGGCACGAACGTGGACTTCGCCACGCACTGCATCCCGCCCGCCATCGCGGGCCTGCCGCCGATCGACGGCACCACCACCGCGAACGTGGCGGTGGACAACACCAGCCCGAAGGTCGGCGACACGGTGACCGTGACGTACACCGTGGTCACGGCCGCCGCGAGCAACCCCACCGACCTGGCGCTGCCGGCCGACATCATGACGCCGACCGGCAAGGTCACCCTCGGTGGCGCGCAGACCGGGGACGTGACCGTCGCCGGTCCGAAGAAGAACCCGCCGGTGCCGGGGAAGGCGGCGTTCCCGTCGTTCTCCATGACCGGCACGTTCACCGTGACCAAGGCCGGCCAGATCACCCTCGCGCCGGGCGACTACAACATCCACACCAGCTACATCATGGAGCTGGACACCCCGTGCACCGTCACGAACCCGCCCGCCCCGGCGTCCGGGACGATCACGGCGACCGACGGCACCCCGGCCAACACCCGGGCGATCTCACTGAGTTCGGCCTCCGGTGACCCGGGCGCCAGTGTCACCGTGAGCGGCAGCAACTTCACGCCGGGCGCGAGCGTCACGCTGGCCGGGCGGGCCGGGGACACCCAGACAGCGGACACCGCGACCGTGACCGCGAACGACCAGGGCTCCTTCAGCGGTTCCCTCACCGTCAACGACAAGACGACGACCGGGATCGTGGCGTACGAGGGCGCCTCCTGGAACTCGGACACGGGCGCGGGCCCCGCTGCCTACGTCGTCAACGACAACACGCCCGTGCCGCCCGGCAGCCAGAAGCTGACCACCACCGTCAAGGCGGGCACCCTGTCGATGACCCAGGCCGGGGACGCCGTGGCCCTCTCGGCCGTCGACTTCGGCAAGGGCGGCGCCTCGACCGGCTCCCTCCAGTCGGTGACCGTCAAGGACTTCCGCGGCGGGCCCGCGGGCTGGTCCCTGACCGGCAAGGTCACCGACTTCACCGGTCCCGGCGCCAAGATCGACGCGAGCAGACTGAGCTGGACGCCGGCCTGCGCCACCAAGGCGGGCAGCCCCAGCACCTGCAACGCCGGCTCGGCGGGCACCGTGGGCCTGACGGGAGCGACCCTGGCGTCGACCCCGGACGGCACGGTCACCGGCGGTGAGTTCACCGTCGACGCCGGACTCTCCCTGGACGTACCGGCGTTCACGCCTCCGGGCTCGTACTCCGGCGTCCTCACCCTCACCCTCACCTGACCCACCGGCCGGGCGCCCCGCCGTACGGCACACGCAACGCCGCCGTACCACCGACGCGGGGTCCGCACCCGCCCGACCGCCCGCCATCCGAGCCCGTGGGGGTCCGCACCCATGCGCAAGCCGCACGCCCTCCTCCTGAGCGTTCTGAGCCTGCTCGGCCTGCTCCTCGCCGGCACCGCCGCACCCGCCCACGCCGCGGACAACGGCAGTTGGTCCGTCTACCCGGTGGCCTCCAGGATCGCCGCGCGCCCCTACTTCTACCTCTCCGCCGACCCCGGGCAGACCGTCACCGACAAGGTGGCCGTCGCCAACAAGACGGGCCGGCCGCTCACCTTCCGGCTGTACGCCGCCGACGCCTACAACACCGCCCGCGACGGCGGTTTCGCCGTGCGCACGGTGAAGGAGACGATGCACGGGGTGGGCGCCTGGGCCCGGACCGCGAAGACCCGGATCACCGTGCCCGCGCACAAGACCGTCACCGTGCCGTTCACGCTGCGCGTCCCCGAGGGCGCCGAACCCGGCGACCACCCCGGCGCGATCGTCGCCCTGGACGAACACGTCGACCCGGGCAGCGGCAGGGTCGCGCTCGGCGTGCAGCGGGCCGTCGGCGCCCGCGTCTACCTCCGGGTCGACGGCCCCACACTGCCCGCCCTGTCCGTCGAACACGTGCACATCGGTCACCACCAGCCCCTCGTCCCGGGCCTCGGCGACAGCACGGCGACGATCACCTACACGCTGCGCAACACCGGGAACGTCACGCTGCACCCGAAGGTGGACCTCAGGGCGCGCGGACTGTTCGGGCGCACGCTGCTCGACCGCGACCTGACCCGGGTCCCCTCCGAGCTGCTGCCGGGCCAGCACGTCACGCTCACCGAGTCCTGGCACGGCGCGCCCCAGCTGAACCGGGCCGCCCTCACGCTCACGGCGAGCGCGCCGGGCACCCGCCAGTCGGCGAGCGCGTCCTTCCTGGCGCTGCCCTGGCTCGTGGCGGCCCTGGTGTTCGCCACCGGAGTGGTGACGGGCGCCCTGCTGGTCAGAGCGCGTCGGGACCGCGCTCGCCGGTCCGCACCCGTACGACCGTCTCGACGGGCAGCGCCCACACCTTCCCGTCCCCGATCTTCCCCGTCTGCGCGGCCCTGACGATCGCGTCGATCGCATCGTCGGCGACCAGGTCGTCGACGACCACCTCGATGCGGACCTTCGGCACCAGGTCGACCCGGTACTCCGCCCCGCGGTACACCTCGGTGTGGCCGCGCTGCCGGCCGTAGCCGCTGGCCTCGGTCACGGTCATGCCGTGCACGCCCAGCTCCTGCAGGGCGGTCTTGACCTCGTCGAGGCGGTACGGCTTGACGATCGCGGTGATGAGCTTCATGCCTGGGACTTGACCTTCTGCGCGGAGGAGACGACGGGGGACGCGCCGACCGGGGCGCCGTGCCCCAGGACCCCGTGATCGTAGGCGCTCTCGGCGTGCACCGTAAGGTCCAGTCCGGTGTACTCGTGCTCCTCGCTCGCCCGGAAGCCCAGCGTTCTGTCGAGCAGTTTGCCGAGCCCGTACGTCACCGCGAACGCGTACGCGGCCACGGCGAGGATCCCCACCAGCTGCCGGCCGAGCGGGGCGAGCCCGCCGCCGTAGAACAGGCCCTCCACACGGCCGGTCATCGCCTTCTCGGCGAACAGGCCGATCAGCAGGGTGCCGATGATCCCGCCGACCAGGTGGACGCCGACGACGTCCAGGGAGTCGTCGTAGTTCAGCTTGAACTTCCAGCTCACCGCGTAACTGCACACGACACCGGCGGCCAGGCCCACGACGAGCGCGCCGAGCAGCGAGACCGTGCCGCACGACGGGGTGATCGCGACCAGGCCGGCGACGGCACCGGACGCCGCGCCCAGCGTCGTCGGGTGGCCGTCGCGCCGCTGCTCGACGAAGAGCCAGCCGAGCAGGCCGGTGCAGCCGGCCGCGAGCGTGTTGAGGAAGGCCGCCGCGGCGAGGCCGTTGGCGCCGAGCGCGGAGCCCGCGTTGAACCCGAACCAGCCGAACCAGAGCAGACCGGCGCCGAGGACCACCATGGGCAGGTTGTGCGGGCGCATGGCGTCCTTCTTGAAGCCCAGGCGCGGCCCGAGGACCAGGCACAGCGCGAGCCCGGACGCACCCGACGCGATCTCCACCGGCATGCCGCCCGCGAAGTCCAGCGCCCCCAGTTTCGCGCCGATCCAGCCTCCCGGGCCCCACACCCAGTGGGCGATCGGAACGTATACGAGCAGCGTCCACACCGGCACGAACACCAGCCACGCCGAGAACCTGGTGCGGTCGGCGACGGCGCCGCTGATCAGGGCGGCCGTGACGATGGCGAACGTCAGCTGGAAGGTGGCGAAGAGAAGGGTTGGCACCGAGCCGTGGACGCTGCCCGGCCCGAGGTGCGCCATGCCCGCCTCGCCGAGGCCGCCGATCAGTCCGCCGCCGATGTCGTCGCCGAACGCCAGGGAGTAGCCGCCGGCCAGCCAGACCACCGTGACCAGGGCGATCGACACGAAGCTCATCATCAGCATGTTGAGGACGCTCTTCGTGCGGACCATGCCGCCGTAGAACAGGGCCAGGCCGGGCGTCATCAGCAGGACGAGGGCGGTCGAGGCGAGCAGCCAGGCGGTGTCGCCGGTGTCGAGGTGAGCGGCTGCGAGGGTCACGGGCGTCTCCAGCGGTGTGGGGGCTCGTCGGAAGCGTCACCGGCGTGCGTTTCCGGTCGCGTACGGGTGTGTTTCCGTGACGTTTCGTTGCGTGCGGGTTTCGTCAAGCTCACACCAAGAGCCGGTGGGGACCGCCGGTGCGGCGCGGTCCGGTGGATCAGGGAGAATGGGCGCCATGAGCGTGCGTACCCAGTCATCCGAGCAGCCGGCCGAGGCCCCCCACCGTGCCGGCTTCGCCTGCTTCGTGGGCCGCCCCAACGCGGGCAAGTCCACCCTCACGAACGCTCTGGTCGGGCAGAAGGTGGCGATCACCGCCAACCAGCCGCAGACCACCCGGCACACCGTGCGGGGCATCGTGCACCGCCCCGACGCCCAGCTGATCCTGGTCGACACCCCCGGCCTGCACAAGCCGCGCACCCTGCTCGGCGAGCGCCTCAACGACGTCGTCCGCACGACGTGGGCCGAGGTCGACGTGATCGGCTTCTGCCTGCCGGCGAACGAAAAGATCGGCCCCGGCGACCGCTTCATCGCCAAGGAACTGGCCGGGATCAGGAAGACCCCGAAGATCGCCGTCGTCACCAAGACCGACCTGGTGGACTCCAAGACCCTCGCCGAGCAGCTGATCGCGATCGACGCCCTGGGCAAGGAGCTGGGCTTCGAGTGGGCGGAGATCGTGCCGGTGTCGGCGGTCGGCGACAAGCAGGTGAGCCTGCTGGCCGACCTGATCGTCCCGCTGCTGCCGGAGGGCCCGGCCCTCTACCCCGAGGGCGACCTCACGGACGAGCCCGAACAGGTCATGATCGCGGAACTCATCCGGGAGGCGGCCCTGGAGGGCGTCCGCGACGAGCTGCCGCACTCCATCGCGGTGGTCGTGGAGGAGATGCTGCCGCGCGAGGACCGTCCTGCCGACCGGCCGCTCCTCGACATCCACGCCAACCTCTACATCGAGCGCCCAAGCCAGAAGGGGATCATCATCGGCCCCAAGGGCAAGCGGCTGAAGGACGTCGGCATCAAGTCCCGCAAGCAGATCGAGGCGCTGCTGGGGACGCCGGTCTTCCTCGATCTGCACGTGAAGGTCGCGAAGGACTGGCAGCGGGATCCGAAGCAGTTGCGGCGACTGGGGTTCTGAGTTTCCCGCCCACCCGCCCACCCGACTCGCTTGGTCGGGTGGTGGCCGTCACGGGGCTTCGCCCCGGACCCCGGGTTTTCCACCGCCCGCCCGGCTCGGGTGGCCGGACATGTTCTGGAGGCCCACCACTCTCAGGAGCTGGAGTTTCTCGTGGGACTCCGTACCCGGGCGGGCCGTGTGGATGATGAGGTGGGTGCGGTGGCCGTTGCTGAGGAGGGCCTCGCAGTCCAGCTCCAGCAGCCCCACCACGGGGTGCCGGAAACGTTTGGTGCCGGGACGGCGCAGCGACACCTCGTGCTCGTCCCAGAGGCGGGCGAACTCCGTGCTGGCCGACCGGAGTTCGGCCGCCAGGGCGGCCGGCTCGGGGTCGTCGGGGTGGGCCGCCGCCACTGCCCGGAGGCTCGCCACGTGAACGCGGGCGTGCCCCGGCAGATCCTCCGGCGGGAACAGCGTGCGGGCAGTCGGGTCCAAGAAGAAGCGCCGGGTCAGGTTCCGCTCCCGGGCCGGGCGGGCGGACGCGTCGCCGACGAGCGCCTTCGCCAGGGCGTTCTGCGCCAGCACCTCCCCGCAGTCCGTGACCACCTGCGCCGCCGCGTCGTGGAGCCGGTCCAGGACCAGCAGCAGCCCCGGCCGGACGTGGGACGACGGCGTGTCCCGGCGCGGCGGTTCCTCACCGGCCAGGTGGAACAGGTGGTCCCGTTCGTCGGCGGTCAGCCGCAGGGCGCGGGCCAGTGCGGCGAGCATCTGGCGGGAGGGGCGCGGACCCCGGGACTGTTCCAGCCGGGTGTAGTAGTCCACCGACATGCCGGCCAGCGACGCGACCTCCTCCCGGCGCAGGCCCGGTGTGCGGCGCCGGGCGCCGGGGGCGAGGCCCACGTCCAAGGGGTCGAGGCGGGCCCGGCCGCGGCGCAGGAAGTCGGCGAGTTCGGCTCGGTTCACACCTCCAGGGTCGTCCAGTGGACGTCGGTTATCCAGGGACTGCCGATCCCCTGATCGAAAGGTCTCTCCCGGCCGGGACGACGCGGCCGGAGGGTGGGAGCAGCCCACGGAGGATCCACCAGCGATCCACCGCATCCCACCGGGAGGAACCCATGCTCACACTCGTCACCGGTGTCACCGGCCAGGTCGGACGCGGCTTCGCGCAGCGGCTGCTGGCCCGGCGGGCGCCGGCGGAGCAGGTGCGCGTACTCGTCCGTGACGCCGGCCGGGCCGGCCCACTGGCCGACCTCGGTGCCGAGGTCGTCGTCGGCGACCTGCGGGACACCGAGGTCCTCGGCAAGGCCCTCGCCGGCGCCGACGCCGTCGTCAACATCGCCGCCGCCTTCCGGGGCGTGCCCGACGAGGAGGTGTGGGCCGTCAACCGGGACGCCGCCCTCGAACTGGGCCGCGCGGCCGTCGCCTCCGGCGTACGGCGGTTCGTGCAGACGAGCACCGGCCTGGTGTACGGCGTCGGACGCGGCCGGCCGCACGTCGAGGACGACGAGACCGTGCCCGGCGGGGCCATGTGGATGACGTACCCGGAGTCGAAGGTGGCGGCCGAGCGCGGCCTGCTGGCCCTCGACGGCCTCGACCTCCGCATCGGCCGCCTCGGCTTCGTCTACGGCGACGGCGACCCGCACCTGCCGAACATCACCCGCTGGACCGCCCACCAGCCCGCCACGAAGCGGCACCATCTCGTGCACGTCGCCGACGTGGCGCAGGGCCTGCTGCGCCTGCTGTACGCCCCCGGCGCCGACGGCCGCGCCTACAACATCGCCGACGACGCCCCCGTCACCGCCCTGGAACTCCACCAGCTGCTCGGCGCCCCGCTCCCGGACTCCGAGGAGACCGACCCCGACCCCTGGCACGGGATCCTCTCCACCGACCGCATCCGCCGCGAACTCGGCTATCGGCCGTACTACCCGACCGTGTGGGCCGCCCGCGACGCCGGAGCGCTCTGACGTACCGGCTCACCGCACGCCGCGGATCCGATTCACCAGCATCGCCCCCGCCAGCCCGGTCACCGCGGCCACCAGGTACAGGGTGCGGTAGCCGCCCAGGTCGTTCACCAGGGGCGCGGCGAGGGCGGGCGCCGCGACCTGGGGGAGGGCGTTGGCCACGTTGATCACGCCCAGGTCCTTGCCCCGGTCAGCGGCCTTCGGCAGGACGTCCGTCATCAGCGCGAAGTCGACGGAGGTGAACACGCCGAAGCCGAGGCCGAGGACGGCCGCGGCGACGATCGCGCCCGGCCAGGTCTGCCACGCGGACAGGGCCGCGGTCGCGACCGCCATCAGCACCCCGGACCACACCACGAACGGCTTGCGCCGCCCCACCCGGTCCGACCACACCCCGCCCACCACGACGGTCGCCACCAGCGTCAGGCTGTTGACGGCCGTCAGCACCAGCACGCCCCGCTCGGGGTCGCCGATGGGGGTCCCCCCGCTCGAGCGAAGCCGAGAGTGGGGGAGGACGCGGTCGCGCAGGTAGTAGAGGAGGTACAGCAGGACCAGGGAGTTGCTCAGGTTGATCAGGAACCGGGTCAGCCACGCCCAGCCCAGGTCCGGGTGGCGGCGCGGACTCAGCCAGAATCCCGCCACGAAGGCCCGCCAGGACCAGGGCGGCCGGTCCTGGGGCGCGAGCCGCAGGTCGTCGTAGCGCAGCACGTACGGCAGCACGCCCAGCAGCGTGAACACCGCGCAGGCCACGTACCCGGCCGTGATCCCGCCGGCCGCCGTCGCCAGGCCCGTGCCGCCGACCACGCCGAGGATCTGCGCCGCCCCCAGCCAGCCGCCCACCGCGCCCCGTTGGAGCCGGGGCACCTGGTCGGGGACGGCCGCCGTGACGGCCGCGAACGCCGCGTTGAGGGTGAGCTGCGCCAGGCACCAGCCGGCCGCCATCGACCACGGCCCGCCGGCGCCCGCGAGCAGCAGCAGCGACAGCGCGCCGCCCGCCGTCCCGGCCACGATCCACGGCGTACGGCGGCCACGGCGGGCCGTGGTCCGGTCCGACAGCGCGCCGAACACCGGGTTGGCGACCAGCGAGACGACTGCGCCGGCACCGGTCACCCAGGCCAGGAGGGACTCCTTCGACATCCCGGCACCGGGCGCGAAGTCCTTCGCCTGGGAGGCGAGCAGGATCTGCAACGGGCCGAACCAGCCGACCCAGATCGCCCCGTTGGCCAGCGACAGCGCCGCCGTCCAGCCCCGGCCGACCGGCAGCACCGGCTCGGCCGGCGCGCACGGGGCCCGGACGGTGTTCATCCCCGCGCCGCCCGCAGCACGTCCCGGAACCAGTGGTAGGAGGCCTTCGGGGTGCGCTTGAGCGTCTGGTAGTCGACGTGGACCAGACCGAAGCGGCGCGCGTAGCCCTCCGCCCACTCGAAGTTGTCCATCAGGGACCACACGAAGTAGCCGCGCACGTCCACACAGGCCTCCGACGCGGCGTGCAGCGCCCGGACGTGGCCGTCCAGGTAGGCGATCCGGTCCTGGTCGTCGACACCCTCGTAGGAGCAGCCGTTCTCGGTGATGACGATCGGGGGCAGCCGGTCGCCGTAGCGCTCCCGGAAGCCGGTGAGCAGCTCGGTCAGCGCCTCCGGTACGACGGGCCAGCCGAAGTCCGTCACCGGGCGCCCCTCGATCTCCCGCACCGAGAAGGGGAGTTCGGCGGGCAGCGGCAGCCCGCCGTACTCGGTGTCGGTGCCCTGGGGTGCGCCCACCAGGGTCGGGGCGTAGTAGTTGACGCCGTACCAGTCGACGGGCTCGGCGATGACCTTCAGGTCGGCTGCGACGTCCCCCGGCATCAGCTCGCCGAGGCCGTCGGGGTACTCGCCCAGGATGACCGGCTCGGCGAACAGGCGGTTGAGCAGGGTGTCGTAGAACCCGGCGGCCGCCACGTCCTCGTCCTTCTGCGACGCGGCCCAGGCGGGGCCGTGGGAGTTGGCGATGCCGATGTCGCGGGCGCCGGCCGCGCGCAGGGCCCGTACCGCGAGCCCGTGGGCGAGGAGCTGGTGGTGGGCGACCGGCAGCGCGTCGAACAGCAGCCGCCTGCCGGGGGCGTGCGCGCCCAGGGCGTGCCCCAGCAGGGTGTGCTCGGCGGGCTCGTTGAGGGTGATCCACTTGCCCACGCGGTCGCCGAGCCGCTCGGCCACCACCGACACGTACGCGGCGAAACGCTCCGCCGTGTCCCGCTCCAGCCAGTCCAGCGAGGCGGGCAGGTCCCAGTGGAACAGGGTCGGCACGGGCGCCACCCCGGCCGCGCACAGCTCGTCCACCAGCCGGTCGTAGAAGTCCAGCCCGCCGGGGGAGTTCACCCGCGGCCAGGAGACCGAGAAACGGTACGCGTCCACCCCGAGACCGGCCAGCAGGGCCACGTCCTCGCGGTAGCGGTGGTAGTGGTCGCAGGCCACCTCCGCCGTGGAGCCGTCCTTCACCCGCCCCGGCTCGCCGGTGAACACGTCCCACACGGACGGCTCCCGCTCGTCCGCCGCCCCCTCGATCTGATGCGCCGACGTCGACACACCCCACACGAAACCGTCCGGAAACCGCGGTATCGGATTGCCCGCATCAGTCGCCATGCGCGGATCATCCTTACCCGGGGTAACAGAAGTCAACGCCCAAGAAAGGAAAGGCGCTCACGGAAGAAGATCCCTATCCTCACCGGATGATCGAAGGAAAGCTCGTACGACTCCGCGCCCTGCGCGCCGAGGACCTGGAAGCCCACCTGGGCTGGCGCAACGACCCCGAGGTGGTGCACTGGGCCACCGGCGGCCACCCGAACTTCGGCCCCATCAGCCGGGAGGCACTGGAAGGCTTCCACGAGGCCCAGCTGCGCCAGGACCCGCGCGAAACGGCGACGTTCACCGTCGAGGAACGCGACGGCGGCCGCGTGATCGGCATGGCCGACTACCGGGACCTCGACACGTTCGCGGGCCGCGCCACCGCCGGCATCACCATCGGCGAACGCGACCACTGGAACGGCGGCTACGGCACCGAGGCCCTGAGCCTCCTCCTGGACCACCTCTTCGGCCCCTGCCGCCTCCACCGCGTCGACCTGGACACCTGGAGCGGCAACGACCGCGCCGTCCGAGCCTTCACCAACCTCGGCTTCACCGAGGAGGGCCGCCGCCGCAAGGCGATACGCGTAGGCACGGAATGGCACGACGAGGTGATCTTCGGAATGCTCCAAGAGGAGTGGGTGAGTACCGCGCTCCAAAGGGGCGCGGGGAACTGTGCGACCAGCCACGACGGCGCCGCAGCCGACTGATGGCCCGTCACGCCCCTTCCTTCAGCAGTCGCGACACCAACTCCCTTTGCTCTTCGGTCAGATGAGGATCCGCCGCGTACACAGTCCGCTCACCCACCGTGATCTCGTAGTGGAACCCGTCGGGCACACCCCGCCCAGGCTCACCCCGGCCGGAGGCCACCGCCCGCTCGGCCAGGGCCTCCCACTCCTCCGCGTCGCCCCGCCCGGCGGTATCCACCTCGGCCCGCCGCTCGATCCCGGCGAAGCCGCCGGTGCGTCGTACTCGAATCCGCATGGCCCTTGTCTAGTACGGATCTACAGCGTCCGCACCCCGACCTGCTCCCAGCCCTTCTGCACGGCCTGGAGTTCGTCGCCCGCGCCGTACCGCTCCCGCGCCGCCTTCACGGTCAGCGTGGCGAAGTCGGCGAACAGGGCGTCCTGGTGCAGCTCGCCGCCGGTCAGCACGTCGTACCAGATCTGCCCGGCCTTCTCCCAGGCGTTGCCGCCGATCGCCGTCGCCACCAGGTAGAACGCGTGGTTCGGGATGCCCGAGTTGATGTGCACGCCTCCGTTGTCCTGGCCGGTGCGGACGTAGTCCTCCATGGTGGCGGGCTGCGGGTCCTTGCCGAGGACGTCGTCGTCGTACGCCGTGCCCGGCGCCTTCATCGAGCGCAGGGCCTTGCCGGTGACGCGCGGGGCGAGGAGTCCCGCGCCGATCAGCCAGTCGGCCTCGGCGGCGGTCTGCCCGAGGGAGTACTGCTTGATCAGGGAGCCGAAGACGTCGGAGACGGACTCGTTGAGGGCGCCGGACTGCCCGTAGTAGTCCAGGTTGGCGGTGTGCTGGGTGACGCCGTGGGTCAGTTCGTGCCCGATGACGTCGACCGGGATGGTGAAGTCCAGGAAGATCTCGTTGTCGCCGTCGCCGAACACCATCTGTTCGCCGTTCCAGAAGGCGTTGTCGTAGTTCTCGCCGAAGTGCACGCTGGCGTCCAGCGGCAGGCCGTCGCCGTCGATGGAGTGGCGGCCGTAGACCTTCAGATAGAGGTCGAAGGTGGCGCCGAGGCCCGCGTAGGCACGGTTGACGGTGGCGTCCGCGCCGGGTTCGGAGCCCTCCTCGCGGACCTTGGTGCCGGGCAGGTCCTGCTGGTGCTGCGCGTCGTAGATGGTGCGGTGCGGCCGGTCCGCTGCGGCCCCGGCCGGCGGGGCGACGGCGGGCGCGCCGATCACGGTGGTCAGCCGGCGCTTGGTGCGCTGGTACGCGTCGTGCTCCAGGGACCGGCGGGCCGGTCCGGACAGCGCGGAGTCCCCGTGCCGGGCGAGCTTGTCGAGGACGTGCGGCGGCACGATCGTGCAGAAGACGGGCTCAAAGCCCCCGTTGGTGGTCATGCCCGCACCATTGCACTGTGTGACGCGACTGTCACTACTCGCAACCATGATTGGTGAAATACGGGGACATTCGTGGTCGCGCAGCGTCACGGAGTGGTATGCCGCCGTGAGGGCGACGTGGCGTACCGCACTTTTCGTCCCTTTTGCCCGCCGCGTTCCGCATACTGATACAGGACCGCCGCACCCGGTACGACTCGGCTACGCTGCGGAGCATCATGCGTTTCGGGCTGCTTCTCCTTAGCTGCCGCGGCGAGGGCCTGTAGACACGGCCGACTCCCTCCCCGCGGTGCTCTGGCGTTGCGTCGTCGGCCGGCCACCCGGATCTCCGGACCACCGGACACCCTGAGGAGCCCACGCATCATGGCGAACCGCCAGCAGCCCACCTCCATGCCGATCCACAAGTACGGCCGCTACGACCAGGTCGACATCCCCGACCGCACCTGGCCGGAGCAGCGCGTCACCACCGCTCCCCGCTGGCTCTCCACCGACCTGCGCGACGGCAACCAGGCCCTGATCGACCCGATGTCGCCCGAGCGCAAGCGCCGGATGTTCGACCAGCTGGTCAAGATGGGCTACAAGGAGATCGAGGTCGGCTTCCCCGCCTCGGGCCAGACCGACTTCGACTTCGTGCGCTCCATCATCGAGGAGGAGGGCGCGATCCCCGAGGACGTGACCATCTCCGTCCTGACCCAGGCCCGCGAGGACCTGATCGAGCGGACCGTGGAGTCCCTGAAGGGCGCCCGGCGCGCCAACGTCCACCTGTACAACGCCACCGCCCCCGTCTTCCGCCGGGTGGTGTTCCGCGGCTCCAAGGACGACATCAAGCAGATCGCCGTCGACGGCACCCGCCTGGTGATCGAGTACGCCGAGAAACTGCTGGGCCCCGAGACCGAGTTCGGCTACCAGTACTCCCCGGAGATCTTCACCGACACCGAGCTGGAGTTCGCGCTGGAGGTCTGCGAGGCGGTCATGGACGTCTACCAGCCGGGTCCGGGCCGCGAGATCATCCTCAACCTGCCCGCCACCGTGGAGCGTTCCACCCCGTCCACGCACGCGGACCGCTTCGAGTGGATGCACCGCAACCTGTCCCGCCGCGAGCACGTCTGCCTGTCCGTCCACCCGCACAACGACCGCGGTACGGCGGTGGCGGCGGCCGAGCTGGCGCTGATGGCCGGTGCCGACCGCGTCGAGGGCTGCCTGTTCGGGCAGGGCGAGCGCACCGGCAACGTCGACCTGGTCACCCTGGGCATGAACCTGTTCTCGCAGGGCGTCGACCCGCAGATCGACTTCTCCGACATCGACGAGATCCGTCGTACGTGGGAGTACTGCAACCAGATGGAGGTCCACCCGCGCCACCCGTACGTGGGCGACCTGGTCTACACGTCCTTCTCCGGCTCCCACCAGGACGCCATCAAGAAGGGCTTCGACGCCATGGAGGCCGACGCGAAGGCCAAGGGCGTCACGGTCGACGACATCGAGTGGGCGGTGCCGTACCTGCCCATCGACCCCAAGGACGTCGGCCGCTCCTACGAGGCCGTCATCCGCGTCAACTCGCAGTCCGGCAAGGGCGGAATCTCCTACGTCCTGAAGAACGACCACAAGCTGGAACTGCCGCGCCGGATGCAGATCGAGTTCTCCAAGCTGATCCAGGCCAAGACGGACGCCGAGGGCGGCGAGATCACGCCGAAGGACATCTGGGCGGTCTTCCAGGACGAGTACCTGCCCAACCCGGACAACCCCTGGGGCCGTATCCAGGTCAGGACCGGCCAGTCGACCACCGACACCGACGGCGTGGACACCCTGACCGTCGAGGCCACCGTCGACGGCGAGGACACGGTGCTGACCGGTTCCGGCAACGGTCCGATCTCGGCCTTCTTCGACGCCCTGGAGTCCATCGGCATCGACGTACGCCTGCTGGACTACCAGGAGCACACGATGAGCGAGGGCGCCTCCGCGCAGGCCGCCTCCTACATCGAATGCGCGATCGACGGCAAGGTTCTGTGGGGGATCGGCATCGACGCGAACACGACGCGTGCGTCGCTGAAGGCGGTCGTCTCCGCGGTGAACCGCGCGGCCCGCTGACCCCGCCCGACCGGGCCTTTTCGGGGCCCCGGCCGCCTCGCACGGCGGCCGGGGCCCCGTCTCTTTCGGCCACCGCGCCCCCGAGGTCACGGAAAGGTCTCGTACGAGGTACTGACTCAGCCTCCGTGATGTGGCTAACATCACGCCAGCACGGCGATGTTGCCGTGCGGTTATGGAGGTGCGACGTGCTGCCAGTACGGGGACGAGACGACCGTGCCACCAGGGCTGTGCACATCCTGGGCACCCGCACCGCCTGGACGCCCGTCGGCGACGGCGAGTTCTACTGCCCCGGCTGCGGAGGCGACCGCAACTACCAGCGGCTGACCGGCCGTCGCCGCTTCACCCTCCTCGGGGTGCCCCTGCTGCCCCGCGGGGTGACCGGACCCGTCGTGGAGTGCGCGGCCTGCCGCCACCACTTCGGCACCGACGTCCTGGACCACCCCACCACCCGCCGCTTCTCCGTGATGCTCCGCGACGCCGTGCACACCGTCGCCCTCGCCGTGCTCGCGGCGGGCGGCACCGGCTCGCGCACGGCCCTGGAGACGGCCGCGTGCACGGTCCGCGCGGTCGGCTTCGACGACTGCACCGAGGAACAGCTGGCCGCCCTCGTCGACGCCGTCGCCGCCGACACCGGCCGGGTCCTCGGCGAGCCCTGCGGCGCGAGCCTGGTGATAGAGCTGCACGAGGCCCTGGACCCCCTCGCCCCGCACCTCGCCCCGGCCGGCCGCGAGTCCCTGCTGCTCCAGGCCGCCCGCATCGCGCTGGCCGACGGCCCCTACACGCCCGCCGAACGCGACGCCCTCACCACGATCGGTGCGGCCCTGACCATCGGCACGACGGAGGTGACCCGCCTCCTGGCCGCGGCCCGCACCCCGTCCTGAGGCTCCGGCGCCCGGGCTCGCGGACAGACTCCGGCCGAGTGTAGACGCGGTGAGTCACCCGGGGGACGCGAAGAGTGAAATTGCCGGGGGCAGGGGATCGACGGGACGTGGACGCGAAGAAACTCCCGGTCGGCTCCAGCGCCGTCGACACCCGCACCGGCCGCATCGGTATCGTCATGGGCCACGAGGGCCCCTACGTCCAGCTGCGGCCCTACGGCGGAGGCCGCGAATGGGACGCCGGCCCCGACGCCGTCCGCCGGGCCACCCAGGCGGAACGAAGGAGCGCTGCGGCGGCCCCCACCGAGCCCCGGGCACATGCCGGCGGCGCGGACGAGGCGCCCTGAACCACCGTCCCCGGCCCCGAACGCCCGCGCGGACGGGCAGAATGGAGACATGACCCCGCCCCGCCCCGCCGCCCACGCGCCGCACCCCCAGAACCAGAAACCGGGTGCACCGTGAGCCTGTTCCGCGACGACGGCCTCGTCCTGCGCACCCAGAGGCTGGGTGAGGCAGATCGAATCATGCCGCGGTTTTCCGGGGGACAACCCCCGTACCCCCGGCCGGCGGTCCGCGGGGGCCGGTCATGAGCCTGTTCCGGGACGACGGCATCGTCCTGCGCACCCAGAAGCTGGGTGAGGCAGATCGAATCATCACGTTGCTCACGCGGGGGCACGGGCGGGTGCGGGCCGTGGCGCGCGGGGTGCGGCGGACCAAGTCGAAGTTCGGCGCCCGGCTGGAGCCCTTCTCCCACGTCGACGTGCAGTTCTTCGCGCGCGGCAGCGAACTGGTCGGACGCGGGCTCCCGCTGTGCACGCAGAGCGAGACCATCGCCCCGTACGGCGGCGGCATCGTCGCCGACTACGCCCGCTACACCGCCGGCACGGCCATGCTGGAGACCGCCGAGCGGTTCACCGACCACGAGGGCGAACCGGCCGTCCAGCAGTACCTCCTCCTGGTCGGCGCCCTGCGCACCCTCGCCCGCGGCGAGCACGCCCCCCACCTCGTCCTCGACGCCTTCCTGCTGCGCTCCCTCGCCGTCAACGGCTACGCCCCCAGCTTCGGCGACTGCGCCAAGTGCGGAATGCCCGGACCGAACCGGTTCTTCTCGGTCGGCTCCGGCGGTTCCGTCTGCGTCGACTGCCGGGTGCCCGGCAGCGTCGTACCCTCGCCGCAGACCCTGGTTCTGCTCGGCGCGCTGCTTACGGGAGACTGGGAGACGGCGGACGCGTGCGAGGCGCGCTACGTCCGGGAGGGCAGCGGCCTCGTGTCCGCCTACCTGCACTGGCATCTGGAGCGCGGACTGCGTTCCCTTCGGTACGTCGAGAAGTCCTAGAAGTCGCAGAGGGAGACGAGAAGCACATGGTCGTACGCGGGATCCTGGGCCGGCAGCGCCGCGAGTACAGGGCGCCGGAGCCGCACCCGTCCGGCGCCCGTGCGCCGAAGCTCCCCGGCGAACTGGTCCCGGGCCACGTGGCGATCGTCATGGACGGCAACGGCCGCTGGGCGAAGGACCGCGGGCTGCCCCGCACCGAGGGCCACAAGGTCGGCGCCGAGCGTGTACTGGACGTACTGCAGGGCTCCATCGAGATCGGCGTCCGCAACATCTCCCTGTACGCCTTCTCCACCGAGAACTGGAAGCGCTCGCCCGACGAGGTCCGCTTCCTGATGAACTTCAACCGCGACTTCATCCGCAAGACCCGCGACCAGCTCGACGCCCTCGGCATCCGGGTGCGCTGGGTCGGCCGCATGCCCAGGCTGTGGAAGTCCGTCGCCAAGGAACTCCAGGTCGCCCAGGAGCAGACCAAGGACAACGACCTGCTCACCCTGTACTTCTGCATGAACTACGGCGGCCGTGCCGAACTCGCCGACGCGGCCAAGGCGTTGGCCGAGGACGTCAGGGCCGGCCGGCTCGACCCGGCGAAGGTCACCGAGAAGACCATCCAGAAGTACCTGTACTACCCGGACATGCCGGACGTCGACCTCTTCCTCAGGCCCAGCGGCGAACAGCGCACCTCCAACTACCTCCTCTGGCAGAGCGCCTACGCCGAGATGGTCTTCCAGGACGTCCTCTGGCCCGACTTCGACCGCCGCGACCTCTGGCGAGCCTGCGTCGAATACGCCTCCCGGGACCGCCGCTTCGGCGGCGCCATCCCCAACGAGGAACTAGAGGCCATGCAGGGCCGCCCCGACAGCAACTGACGACCGACGGCACGCCCGTGCCCCGTAAGGGGCGCGGGGCCGTATCCGATATGCGGCTCCGTCGCGCGGGCGCGACAAGCCACAACGCACCCGCACCCGAAAACGCACCGCACCCGGCGTTTTTTCCCGGCCTACCCCGCGGAGCACTCCGCACAGGTGCCGAAGATCTCCACCGTATGCGCCACATTCACATACCCGTGCTCCGCGGCGACGGCCTCCGCCCACTTCTCCACCGCCGGCCCCTCCACCTCCACCGCCTTGCCGCAGGAACGGCAGACCAGGTGATGGTGGTGCTCCCCGGTGGAGCAGCGCCGGTACACCGACTCCCCCTCCGACGTGCGCAGCACATCGACCTCGCCGGCGTCCGCGAGGGACTGCAGCGTGCGGTAGACCGTCGTCAGCCCGACGGAGTCGCCCTTGTGCTTGAGCATGTCGTGCAGATCCTGCGCGCTGCGGAACTCGTCGACCTCGTCCAGGGCCGCCGCCACTGCTGCCCGCTGCCGGGTCGCGCGGCCCTTCACGGGCGGTCCAGCGGTCGTCACGGGGTTGCCTCCTTCGATGGCTCGCGAGGGCTCCCGTGCCCATCGGGTGTCGTGAGCCGTCGCGCGTCTGCCCGGGCCATTGTGCCAGCCCGGACGGCCGGCGGTCAGACGCCGACCTCGTCGCCGGCCGCCCGTCCCGCCGGAATCGAGCACTCCGCGGGATCACCGGCGGACCGTCCCGCCGCGGCCGAGCGGGCGCGCCGCCGGGCCAGCGGTGTGGCGGCGACGGTGAGCGCGACGAACGCGGCGATGGTCAGCAGGACGATCGTCGCGCCGGGCGGCACGTCCTGGTAGTAGGAGGTGACGGTGCCGCTGACGGTCACGGCCACCCCGAGCACGACGGCGATCACGAACGTGGCGGTGAAGCTCCGGGTGAGCTGCTGCGCCGCCGCCACCGGCACGACCATCAGCGCGGACACCAGCAGCAGCCCGACCACGCGCATGGCGACCGTCACCGTCACCGCCGCCGTGACCGCCGTCAGCAGGTTCAGGGCGCGCACGGGCAGGCCGGTGACCCGCGCGAACTCCTCGTCCTGGCTGACCGCGAACAGTTGGCGGCGCAGGCCCAGTGTGACCAGCAGAACGAACGCGGCGAGCACGCAGATCGCCGTCACGTCGGACCGGGCCACCGTCGACAGCGAGCCGAACAGGTAGGAGGTCAGGTTGGCGTTGGAGCCGCCCGGCGCCAGGTTGATCAGCATCACTCCGCCGGCCATGCCGCCGTAGAAGAGCATCGCGAGGGCGATGTCGCCGCGCGTGCGGCCGTACCAGCGGATGAGTTCCATCAGGACGGCGCCGAGCACGGAGACGGCCGTGGCCATCCACACCGGGGAGGTGGACAGCAGGAAGCCGAGGCCGACGCCGGTCATGGCCACGTGCCCGATGCCGTCGCCCATCAGGGCCTGCCGGCGCTGGACCAGGTAGATGCCGACGGCGGGCGCGGTGATGCCGACCAGGACGGCCGCGATCAGCGCTCGCTGCATGAAGGCGTAGTTCAGCAAGTCCATCAGACCGGCCATCCCGTACGGGTCGATGCGGTGCCCGCGGAAACGTGCGGGTGGACGTGGTCGTGGCCCGGAAGGGCATGCTGCCCGACGGCCTTCGGGGGCGGCCCGTCGTGCAGGACGCAGCCGTCGCGCAGGACGACCGCCCGGTCGATCAGGGGCTCCAGGGGGCCCAGTTCGTGCAGGACGAGCAGGACGGTCGTACCGGCGGCGACCTGTTCGCGCAGGGTCGCGGCCAGCACCTCCTGGCTGGCCAGATCGACGCCGGCCATCGGCTCGTCCATGATCAGCAGCTCGGGTTCGGACGCGAGCGCGCGGGCGATCAGCACCCGCTGGTGCTGGCCGCCGGAGAGCGCGGTGACGGAGTCCCCGGCACGGTCGTCCATGCCGACCCGTTCCAGGGCGCGGTGGACGGCCTCCCGGTCGGACCGGCGGAAGACGCCGAAGCGGGTGCGGGACAGGCGGCCGGCCGAGACGATCTCGGTGACGGTGGCGGGGACTCCGCCGGCGGCCGTGGTGCGCTGGGGCACGTAGCCCACGCGCGCCCAGTCGCGGAAGGCGCGGTGCGGGGTGCCGAACAGTTCGATCGTGCCGCTGTGGACGGGCAGCTGCCCGATGAGGCTGCGGACGGCCGTCGACTTGCCCGAGCCGTTCGCACCGAGCAGGGCGACGACCTCGCCGCGCCGCACGGTGAGGTCGATGCCGCGCAGGACGGGACGGGAGCCGAGGTCGGCGCGCACCCCGCGCAGGGCTACGACGGGTTCGTCCGAGGTGAGGGTCATGGTCCGGTCCTCCTCCATGCCGGTCATGAGGCGCCCAGGGCCTTTCGGAGCGCCGTGAGGTTGGCGTCCTGGACGGAGAAGTAGTCGGTGCCGCGCGACTTCCCGGTGATGCCTTCGAGGGGGTCGAGGACGTCGGTCCTCAGGCCGGCGTCGCCGGCGATGGTCCTGGCGGTCTTGTCGCTGACGAGGGTCTCGTAGAAGACGGTGGTGACGCCGTCGGCCCGGGCCATGTGCTCCAGGTCGCGCACCCGGGCGGCGCTGGGCTCCGACTCGGGGTCGAGGCCGTTGACCGCCTCCTCGGTGAGGCCGTAGCGCTCGGCGAGGTAGCCGAAGGCGGCGTGCGTGGTGATGAAGACCTTGCTCTTCGTGTGCGCGAGGCCGGTCCTGAACCGGGTGTCGAGGTCGTTCAGCTGCCTCACCAGGGCGGCGGTGTTCTCGCGGTAGTCGGCCGCGTGGTCCGGGTCGGCCTTCTCGAAGGCCCTGCCGACACCGGCGGCGACCTGGGCGTAGCGCACCGGGTCGAGCCAGATGTGCGGGTCCTTCGCAGCGCCCTCGGGGTGCGTGCCGCTGTCGTGGGCGGCGGCGTGTCCGCCGACCTCGTTGCCGTGTTCCTCCAGGGTGGTGAGGGAGGCCGCGTCGATCTTCGTCCGCACGGTGGACTGGGCCACCGCGTCGTCGACGGAGGGCTGGAGGTTCTTCAGGTAGAGGACGGCGTCGGAGTCCTGGAGGGAGGCGATCTGCCGCGGGCTCAGCTCCAGGTCGTGGGGTTCCTGGCCGGGGGAGGTGAGGCTGGTGACGTGGACGTGGCTGCCGCCGATCCGCTCGGCGAGGAAGGCCATCGGATAGAAGGAGGCGACGACGTCGAACCTGCCGGTGTCACCCGCGGCCGCGCTGTCGGTGGAGCAGGCGGAGAGGGTGCCGAGGCCGAGCGCGGTGACGGCGGTGACCGAGGTGAGGGCGGCGAAGCGTTTGAGCCGTCGACTTCTGTTCATGACAGTCATTTTCAACTGACATGGAAATCATTGTCAACAAGTCCGGTCGCCGGGCCCCGATCCGCACATGATCGGTACCGATTTGGTTGAGGGGGAGCCCCCGCCGGTACCCTGAAGCATTCGCTGGAAGCATCTCGCTTCAACGCCCGTCGTCGTAATGAAGAGAGCACCGTGGCCGCCGACAAGATCGACACCATCGTCAGCCTGAGCAAGCGCCGTGGCTTCGTTTTCCCGTGCAGTGAGATCTACGGCGGACAGCGTGCCGCCTGGGACTACGGACCGCTGGGTGTCGAGCTCAAGGAGAACCTCAAGCGCCAGTGGTGGCGCTACATGGTGACGTCGCGCGAGGACGTGGTCGGTATCGACTCGTCCGTGATCCTGGCCTCCGAGGTGTGGGTCGCCTCCGGCCACGTCGCCACCTTCACGGACCCGCTTACCGAGTGCACCTCCTGCCACAAGCGGTTCCGTGCCGACCACCTGGAAGAGGCGTACGAGGCGAAGCACGGCCGCCTCCCCGAGCACGGCCTCGCCGACGTCAACTGCCCGAACTGCGGCAACAAGGGCCAGTTCACCGAGCCCAAGCAGTTCTCCGGGCTCCTCTCCACCCACCTCGGCCCGACCCAGGACTCCGGCTCCGTCGCCTACCTGCGCCCCGAGACCGCCCAGGGCATCTTCACCAACTTCGCCCAGGTGCAGACCACCTCGCGCCGCAAGCCGCCGTTCGGCATCGCCCAGATGGGCAAGTCGTTCCGCAACGAGATCACGCCGGGCAACTTCATCTTCCGTACCCGCGAGTTCGAGCAGATGGAGATGGAGTTCTTCGTCAAGCCGGGCGAGGACGAGAAGTGGCAGGAGTACTGGATGGAGCAGCGCTGGAACTGGTACACCGGCCTGGGCCTGCGCGAGGAGAACATGCGCTGGTACGAGCACCCGAAGGAGAAGCTCTCCCACTACTCCAAGCGCACTGCGGACATCGAGTACCGCTTCCAGTTCGGCGGCAACGAGTGGGGTGAGCTGGAGGGCGTCGCCAACCGCACCGACTACGACCTCTCCTCCCACTCCAAGGCCTCCGGCCAGGACCTCGCCTACTTCGACCAGGAGGCCGGCGAGCGCTGGACGCCGTACGTCATCGAGCCGGCGGCCGGTGTGGGCCGGGCGATGCTCGCCTTCTTGCTCGACGCCTACGTCGAGGACGAGGCGCCCAACGCCAAGGGCAAGATGGAGAAGCGGACCGTGCTGCGGCTCGACCACCGCCTGGCCCCGGTGAAGGTCGCCGTCCTCCCGCTGTCCCGCAACCCCGAGCTGTCGCCGAAGGCCAAGGGCCTCGCCCAGGCGCTGCGCCAGCACTGGAACATCGAGTTCGACGACGCCGGTGCCATCGGCCGCCGCTACCGCCGCCAGGACGAGATCGGCACGCCGTACTGCGTGACCGTCGACTTCGACACCCTGGAGGACAACGCGGTCACCGTCCGCGAGCGCGACTCCATGAAGCAGGAGCGGGTGTCCCTGGACCAGATCGAGGGCTACCTGGCCAGCCGCCTGCTGGGCTGCTGACGCCGCTGTAACACGGGTATGCGCCGGACGGCCGCCGAGTCAAAGAAAAGGCGGAGATAGGGA
>NZ_JBEYVS010000021.1:0-138003 GCF_040644095.1 Streptomyces sp. NPDC047028 | reverse complement strand
GACTTCGCCGAGCTCCGTCAGCGCTTCGGGGCCACCGCACCCGCCGACGGCGAGGGCGCCCGCGGCCGCACCGCCGTGGACGCGCTTGACCCACAGCCCGCAGCCACCGGCGGCGTATGCGCCACCGCACCCGCCGACGGCGAGGGCGCCCGCGGCCGCACCGCCCTGGCCCCGCTTGGGCCCACAGCCCGCACCCGCCGACGGCGAAGGCGCCACCACACCCGCCGACCCGCACCCGCCGACGGCGAAGGCTCGCACCCGCCCGCCCGCGGCTACCGCGCCGCCCTGCCTCCGCCCCCCACAGCCCGCGGTCGCCGGCGGCGAGTGGGCACGCGGCCACCGCGCCGCCCTGCCTCCGCCCCCCCCACAGCCCGCGGCCGCCGGCGGTGGGTGTGGCCCACGGGAGAGTTCAGCCTCTCGGCCGAGGGTGCCGGGCGGTGCGCGGGTGGGAAAGCGGCTAGAACGCCGGGCGTTCGGGATCCAGCACGGCCAGGCCCGCCGCAGGTGACGACGCTGAGGCGAAGTGGCGGCGCGGGATGCGTCCCGCCAGCCGCGCCCATCGCCCCGCGGTCACCGCGTGCCGCATCGCCCCCGCCATCACCTCCGGCTCCTGCGCCCGCGTCACCGCGGAAGCGAGCATCACCCCGGCACACCCCAGCTCCATCGCCAGCGCCACGTCCGACGCCGTACCGGCCCCCGCGTCCAGGATCACCGGCACCCCCGCCCGCTCCACGATCAACTGGAAGTTGTGCGGGTTGCGGATCCCCAGCCCCGACCCGATCGGCGACCCCAGCGGCATCACCGCCGCGCACCCCACGTCCTCCAGCTTCCGCGCCAGCACCGGATCGTCGTTCGTGTACGGCAGCACCGTGAACCCGTCGTCGACCAGCGTCTCCGCCGCCTCCAGCAGCTCCACCGGATCCGGCAGCAGCGTCCACTCGTCGGCGATGACCTCCAGCTTGATCAGATCCGTGCCCAGCGCCTCCCGCGCCAGCCGCGCCGTGAGCACCGCCTCCCCGGCGGTGTAGCACCCCGCGGTGTTCGGCAGCACCCGGATGCCCAGCCGCTGAAGCACGGACAGCACCGATCCGTGCACCCCGGGATCGACCCGCCGCATCGCCACGGTGGTCAGCTCGGTGCCGGAGGCGACCAGCGCCCGCTCCATCACGTCCAGGCTCGGCGCACCCCCCGTGCCCATGATCAGCCGGGACGAGAAGGACGTACCCCCGAGGACGAAGGGATCGTCGGCCATGGGTCAGCCTCCTTGGACGGCGGTGAGGACTTCGACACGGTCGCCGTCGGCGAGGACCGTGCCGGCCCACCGCGTGCGCGGGACGACGGTCTCGTTGAGCGCGGCGGCCACGCCGGACGGCGCCGGCGACAGGGACCGTACGAGCGAGTCGAGAGCCGTGCCCGCGGGGACCTCGCGGCGCTCCCCGTTGACGGACACGGTGATGAAGGTGTCGACGGAGTCGATGGAGAGGTTCATGCGGGCTGCTCCGAAAGGGCGACGGCGGCGGCGAAGCGCCGGGGAGTGAACGGGCGGGCTTCCTCCGGCAGCTCACCGGTGACCAGCGCGTGCGCCAGGACGTCCCCGGTGACCGGCGTGAGCAGCACCCCGTTGCGGTAGTGCCCGGTGGCCAGCAGCAGCCCGTCCAGGCCGCACGGCCCGAGCAGCGGCGCGTTGTCGGGGGAGGCGGGGCGCAGCCCGGCCCGGGTCTCGGTCAGCGGCAGTTCGGTGATCCCGGGCACCAGCTCATGGGCGTCGCGCAGCAGTTCGTACACCCCGCCTGCGGTCACCGTGGTGTCCCAGCCCAGTTCCTCGCTGGTGGCGCCGACGACCAGTTCGCCGTTCTCCCGGGGCACCAGGTAGACGTGGCTGCCGCGCACCACGGCCCGCACGGTACGGCTCAGGAAGGGCGCGAACCGCGGGGGCACGGTCAGCCGCAGCACCTGCCCCTTCACCGGCCGCACCGGCGGCAGCACGTCGTCGGGGACGCCCGGGAGCCGCCCGCTGAGGCTGCCGGCCGCGAGCACCACCTGTCCGGCGCGCAGCGCGGTGCCGTCCGCGGTGGTGACGCCGACGGCCCGGCCGCCGGCGAGGTCCAGCCGTTCGGCCCACACGCGGTGGAACACGACCCCGGCCTTCTCGCAGGCCGCCACCAGGGCCTCGGCCAGCCGCCGCGGGTCGACCTGGTGGTCGCCGTCGACCCGCAGCCCGCCGCGCACGCCGGGCGCGAGCATCGGCTCCAGGCGCCGGCACTCCCGGCCCGACAGCCACACGGAGTCCAGCCCGGAGCGCTGCTGCAGGGCGTGCAGTTCACGCAGATGGGCTCGGTCGTCGGCGTCGAGGGCGACGGCGAGGGTGCCGCAGCGGCGGTGCCCCAGGTCGTGCCCGGTCAGCTCGGTCAGCTCGGCGGCGAAGCCGGGATAGCGCCGGGCGGACTCCAGGTTCAGGGCGAGCAGGGTCTCCTCGCCGTAGTGCAGTTCGGTGACCGCGGCCAGCATCCCGGCCGCGACCCGCGCGGCCCCGCCTCCCGGCTCGGGGTCCACCACGGCCGTGGTGAGCCCGCGTTGCGCGGCCCGCCAGGCCGTGACCAGGCCGATGATCCCGCCCCCGATGACGAGGACGTCGGACGTACGTGACGACATGGGCGTCCAGCCCCTCCCTTCGCCGGCATGACCCGGATCAGGTTCGTACGGTCGGAGGCCGCCAGCCTCCCTCTCAGCCCGGTGCGTCCGGGCTCCCGCGAGTGCGTGTACGGGGGCCACCCTAGCGCCTCCGCTCCGGATCACGCCGGGCTCGCCCCTCCCCGGGCGGCCCCCGGTGACTGACGGGCTGTCAGTTGTTTATGGTGATCGGGTGACTGAGCAGACACGGGAAGAGGGCGGTTCGCCGGGGCGGCGCGTGGTCGTCGTGGGCGCCGGGATGGCCGGGGTGCAGACCGCGGTCGCACTGCGGGAACAGGGCTTCACCGGCACCGTCACGGTCGTCGGAGCCGAGCCGCACCAGCCGTACGACCGGCCGCCGCTGTCCAAGGCCGTGCTGCTCGGCAAGGCCGAGGGGTCCGCCTTCGACGTCGACTTCGCCGCGCTCGACGTCGGCCTCCGGCTCGGCTGCGAGGTGCTCGGCGTCCGCCCCGCCGACCACGAGCTGGACACCGAGGCCGGTCCGGTGCCGTACGACGACCTGGTCCTCGCCACCGGTGCCGAACCGATCCTGCTGCCGGGCGCCGAGGGCGTGCCCGGAGTGCACCTGCTGCGCACCCTCGACGACGCCGAACGGCTGCGGCCGGTGCTCGCCCGGCAGCACGACATCGTGGTCGTCGGCGCCGGCTGGATCGGCGCCGAGTTCGCCACCGCCGCCCGCCAGGCCGGGTGCGCGGTCACCGTCGTCGAGGCCGCCGACCGCCCCCTCGCGGGCGTGCTGCCCGCCGAGGTCGCCGCCCCGATGACCGCCTGGTACGCCGACGCCGGCGCCGAACTGCGCACCCACGCGCGCGTGGCGCGCGTGGAACCCGGCGAGGTCGTGCTCGCCGACGGCTCCCGGCTGCCCGCCGGCGCCGTCGTCGTCGGCATCGGAGCCCGGCCCGCCACCGCCTGGCTGGCCGGTTCCGGCGTCGAGCTGGGCGCGCACGGGGAGGTCGTCGCCGACGACCACCTGCGCACCTCCGTGCCCGACGTGTACGCGGTCGGCGACTGCGCCTCCTTCCCGTCGGGCCGGTACGGTGAGCGGCTCCTCGTCCACCACTGGGACAACGCCCTCCAGGGCCCGCGCACGGTCGCGGCGAACATCATCGGCCTCACCCCCGCGGCCTACGACCCGGTGCCCTATTTCTGGTCCGAGCAGTTCGGCCGCTTCGTCCAGTACGCGGGCCACCACACCACGGCCGACCGCCTGCTCTGGCGCGGCGACCCGTTGGACCCGGCCTGGACCGTCTGCTGGCTCCGCGAGGACCGCCTGGTCGCCCTCCTGGCCGTGGGCCGCCCGAGAGACCTGGCCCAGGGCCGCCGCCTGATCGAATCGGCCCGCCTCCTGGACCCTGCCGTCCTGACCGACCCGGCGAAGCCGCTGAAGAGCGCGGCGGTCTCCTGACGGGGCGCGAACAGCCACGACGGTGCCGCGGACGACCACTGTCACACCCCGGCACTACCATCGAGACGTGACCGAGATTGACGCAAAGATCGATGCTCTCGTCCCCGCCTGGCTCACCCTCCCCGACATCGCCGAGATGTTCGGTGTCGAGGTGACGCGTGTGCGGCAGCTGGTCAAGGAGGGCCAGCTCGTCGCCGTACGCCGGGGCGAGAACAGGGCGCTGCACGTGCCCGCCGCCTTCATCGACGGGGACAAGGTCGTCAAGGGCCTCTCCGGAACCCTGACGCTCCTGCGGGACGACGGCTTCACGGTCGAAGAGATGATCGAGTGGCTCTTCACCCCCGACCCGACCCTGCCCGGCACCCCCGCGCAGGCCCTGAGCGAGAATCGCGGCACGGAGGTGAAGCGCCGCGCCCAGGCGCTCGCCGTCTGACCCGAGCCGTACCGGGGTGGCGCGTGGGCCCGCCCACGCGCCACCCCGGTACGGCACCCGCCGACACCGCCCCCGGGGGACCCACGCATGTCCGACACCGCCCGCACCGCGCTCGCCGACGCCCGCCTGTACCTCTGCACGGACGCCCGCCGGCGCCAGGGCGACCTGCCCGAGTTCCTGGACGCGGTCCTGGCCGGCGGGGTCGACATCGTGCAGCTGCGCGACAAGGGCATGGAGGCCGCCGAGGAGCTGGAGCACCTGGCGGTTCTCGCCGACGCCTGCGCCCGGCACGGCAAGCTGCTCTCCGTCAACGACCGCGCGGACGTCGCCCACGCGGCGGGCGCCGGTGTCCTGCACCTCGGCCAGGGCGACCTCCCGGTCCCCGCGGCCCGCGCGATCCTGGGCGACGACGTCCTGATCGGCCGCTCCACGCACGCCGAGTCCGAGGCCGCCGCGGCCGCCGCGCAGGACGGCGTGGACTACTTCTGCACCGGCCCCTGCTGGCCCACCCCCACCAAGCCCGGCCGCCACGCGCCCGGCCTGGACCTGGTCCGGTACACCGCCTCCCTGGGCACCGACCGCCCCTGGTTCGCCATCGGCGGCATCGACCTCGGCAACCTCGACCAGGTGCTGGACGCCGGTGCCCGCAGAGTGGTCGTCGTGCGCGCGCTGACCGAGGCCGACGACCCCGGGGCCGCGGCGGCGGAGTTCGCGAAGCGGCTCCGGCAGGCGTGACGGCCGCGCGGCCGCACCCCGTGACCTCCCCACCAGCCCCTTCGGGCCCTCCTGTCCACGTTTTTGTCCAAGGGGTGGACCGAGAACCGGCAAATCCGGCAAATTTCCCGCATCTGGTTGGGAGACCGTCCACCCCTGGTTAACCTGCGACTATGGCCCTCGGCACCGCATCCACCAGGTCGGATCACGCCCGCACCGTGCGCGACATGCTCGCGACCGGCAAGACGACGTATTCGTTCGAGTTCTACGCCCCCAAGACGTCCAAGGGCGAGCGGAACCTGTGGAACGCGCTGCGCCGGGTCGAGGCCGTCGCGCCCGACTTCGTCTCCGTCACCTACGGCGCCGGCGGCTCCACCCGCGCCGGCACCGTGAAGGCCACCGAGGCCATCGCCTCGGACACCACCCTCACCCCGATCGCCCACCTCACCGCCGTCGACCACTCGGTGGCCGACCTGCGCAACATCATCGGCCAGTACGCCGACGCCGGGATCCGCAACATGCTGGCGCTGCGCGGCGACCCGCCCGGCGACCCGATGGGCGAGTGGGTGCCCCACCCCCGCGGCCTGACCTACGCCGCCGAACTCGTCGAACTGATCAAGACCTCGGGCGACTTCTGCGTCGGCGTCGCCGCCTTCCCCGCGATGCACCCGCGTTCCGCGGACTGGGACACCGACGTCCGCCACTTCGTCGACAAGTGCCGCGCGGGCGCCGACTACGCCATCACGCAGATGTTCTTCGACCCCGAGGACTACCTGCGGCTGCGCGACCGGGTCGCGGCCGCCGGCTGCGAGACTCCGATCATCCCCGAGGTCATGCCGATCGCCAGTGCGAAGACCCTCGCCCGGGTGCCGTCCCTGACCAACGCGGTGTTCCCGGATGCCCTGAAAGAGCGGATCCTCACAGCGAAGGACGATCCGGCGGCGGTACGCTCCATCGGTATCGAATTCGCCACGGAGTTCTGCGCACGCTTGCTGGCCGAGGGAGTGCCCGGTCTGCACTTCATCACGCTCAACAACTCCACGGCGACCCTGGAAATCTACGAGAACCTGGGTCTGCACCACCCACCGCAGGCCTAGACCGGCCGTACCGCGATACGACACACTGCGGAGCGGCCACTGGGAGAGGGGCGTACATGGGCTGGACGGTCCTCTACATCGCGTTCGGCGGCGTCGCGCTGTGGCTGCTGGGCGAAGTGCTGCTGCAGTACAAGGCGCGGCTGCGCTGGCGGCTGCTCGCGTTCGTGGGCTTCCTCGGCGTCGTGCTCGGCGTGCTGATGCCCTCCGTCGTCGTCATCGGCATCGGAGCGATCGCTTTCGCGATCGGGCAGACGTACGTCACGCTGTCGTTCCGCCGCGGCTTCGCCGCCGGCTGGGCCGTGAAGCGCCCGGAGGACGCCGAGAGCGCGGGCGGCGGCAGCAAGCGGCGCCGCGGCAAGCGCCAGGAGCCCACCCTGGAGGTCTCCGACCTCGAAGCGGCCGAGGGCACCGGCGACCTGGCTACCGCAGCACAGAGCGCCGAGCCCCCCGCCCCCGGCACCGACGACGACTACGACCGCGACGACGTCTTCACCCCGGCCCGGCCCGCCGAGACCACCGCGGTCTACGAGCCGCAGCCCCTGCCCGACGACACCGGCTCCTACGGCGTCTACGGCGACACCGGCGCCTACGCGACCGCCGCCCAGCCGCAGGACCCGGGCTACGCCACGGCCGACCAGGCCTACGCCTACGACTACTCCGGCTACGGCCAGCAGGGCTACGGCTACGACACCGGCGGCGGACAGCAGAGCTACGCCAACTACTCCGACCCGTACATCGGCAGCCAGTCCTACGGCGGCGGCTCCTACGACACCGGCTACGGCCAGCAGTACGGGCAGCAGACGTACGGCCAGGACGCCTACGCCACCGGCGGCTACGGCGAGACCCCGGCCGACGGCGTCTGGGTACCGCAGCAGCGCACCGACGAGACCTACGGCGGCGAACTCCCGCAGGAACAGCAGTACCCCTACCAGCAGGACGGACTGCAACAGCCGGGCGCCGGCTACGGCGAGCAGTACCGCTTCTGACAGCCCTGCCGCGCCCCGTCCTACTGGGAGCCGCGGAACTCCGGGCCCTCCACGACCAGTCCGGCGACCAGCGCGCCCGACATGCCCGCGTGCGGCAGACCACCGCCGGGGTGCGACCAGCCCCCGGCGGTGAACAGGTTCGGTATCACGGTGCTGTTGGCCGGGTACAGCACGCCCCCGGCCGCGGCCAGCGAGGGCGGCGGGACGGCACCGCCGGCGGCCCCCGTCTCCCGCCCGGTGTCCACGGGCGTACGGACCTCGCGCCACAGGGTCCGCTCGCCGAGTCCCGGCACCGCGCGCTCGGCGGCGGCGAGCATCCGGTCCGCGAAGGCGTCCGCCGCGCCTGGCGCCGCCCAGTCGTACCCCTGGGCGGAGGGCACGGTCGCGGTGAGGACCACGGACTCGTGCGCGTCGTCGGGCCGCAGGGCCGGGTCGCCGGGCCGGTCGACCCGGACCGTCGGCCGCTCCGGTGCCGTCCCCGCGCCGAACAGGCCCAACTCGGCGGTCGCCTCCGGCGAGTGGACCACCGTGCGGTGCGCGGCGTGCGGCTCGCGCGCGCCGCGCAGCGCCAGGCACACCACCACGCGGCCGGTGTGCGCGCCCTCGGCGCCGGGCCGGACCGCGTCCGGGCCGTACGGCTCGCGTCCGCCCAGCAGGCCGCCGAGCCGCCCGGGAGCAGGGCCGACCACGAAGTCCGCCTCGGCCACCGTGCCGTCGGCCAGCTCCACGCCGGCCGCCCGGCCGTCCTTCTCCACGATCCCCGTCACCTCGGCGCCGAAGGTGAACCCGACCCGGCGCCGCACGCACCGCTCGTACACCGCGCGCGCCAACTCCCGGATCCCGCCGCGCACATACCAGGTCCCGAACGCGTGCTCCATGTACGGCAGCACCGCCGCGCTCGACGGTGCCGCGACCGGATCGACCCCGTGCGCCAGCGCGTACCCCTCCAGCAGGGCCGCGAGGCGGGGGTCGCGCAGCTCCCAGGCGCCGATCTCGGCCAGGGTGCTCGCCCGGCGGGTGCGCAGCAGACGCTTGTGCGGCACCGCCGGATACGGCTCCCGCTCGGCCAGCACCCGCCAGTCGGCCCACAGGGGCTCCTCCAGCAAGGGGCGGCGGGTGCGGTCCCACGCCTCGCGGGCCCGCACCAGGAAGTCGCCCCAGCGCTGCCCCGCCCCGGAACCGAGCGCCTCGTCCAGCGCCGTGACGACACCCGCCCGGGAGGCGTTCGGCAGGGACACCTCGGTGCCGTCCGCGAAGACGTGCCGTGACGCCGGGTCGACCTGGACCAGCTCGACGCAGTCCTCCAACGACTCCTTGCCGGTCTTCACGAACAGGTCCCGGTACACGGCGGGCACCGGCAGCAGACCGGGGCCGGTGTCGAAGCCGAACCCCTCCCGCTCGAAGCGGCGCACCGCACCGCCGTACGTCTCCGTACGCTCGTACACCGCCACCCGGTGGCCCGCGACGGCCAGCCGGGCAGCGGCCGCCATCGCGCCCATCCCGGCGCCGATCACCACAATCCGTGCCATGACCGCGACTTTATCGACCGCCACTGACAATCCCGTCCGCGGGCAAGCCCGGCGGACAGGACCAGGGGTGCCGGGAGGGGGTCTACCAGGCGGGCGGCCGGCCCGGCGGGGCCGGCATCCGCGCCGCGAGCCGGCGCTCCTGCCGCCGCTCCGCCCGGCGCCGCAGGTAGCGGCGGATCCGCGAGACGAGGAACACCAGCAGGACGAGCCCGGAGAGCAGGCACATTCCGGCGATGACCGCCGCCGCCACCGGATGGAAGATCGCGAACGCGACCAGTCCGGCCACCCCGAGATCCTCGGCGATGCTCAGCACGATGTTGCTGAACGGCTCCGGAGAGGTGTTCACCGCCATCCTCGTCCCGGCCTTGACGAGATGGCTGGCCAGTGCCGTCGAACCGCCGATCGCCCCGGCCGCCACGTCCGACAGCGAGCCGCTGTGCCCGGCGAGCAGCGCGCCGACCCAGGCGCCGGCCGCCGGCCGGACCACCGTGTGGACGATGTCCCACACCGAGTCGGCGTAGGGGATCTTGTCGGCTACGGCCTCGCACAGGAACAGCACACCGGCCGCGATCAGCACCTCGGGACGCTGCAGTGCCGCGGGCATGTCGTCGCTCAGGCCACTCGCGCCGAACAGGCCGAGGAGCAGCACCACCGCGTAGGCGTTGATGCCGCTGGCCCAGCCACTGGTGAACACCAAGGGGAGTACGGACACGGACGCGATCGTAGCCAGGCTCGCGGGCCCGCGTCCTGGGTCCGGGTGCGGGCGTCTGAGTACCCGTACCTAGGCGCGGAGATGAGTACCCGCGCGGATGGGCCGCGACCTGCGGGAACGGGAGAGTGGAGGCACGGCAAGCGGGAGCGGGCCCGGCACCGCCGACACGGGGCGGCGGAACGGTGCCCGCACCCCGGCCGCTCCTTCCGCCGATCCGTCGGCGGAAGCGAGACACGGGGAGACCCGGGGGACGACCGGAACGGGAGTTCCGAGGGGGGGACCGTACGGGGAGTGCGGCGACCCACCGGGGGAGAGTGGGCAGGGCGCCGGTCCGGCTACGGACCGGCGCCCTCGCCGTTCCTCCCGGTGGGGGCGCCGCTCAGGCCCTGCCGCTGACCCGTCCCTGGAGCAGCCGGGACAGCGCCGAGTGGACGTCGTCCAGGGAGCGCTCCGGCTGGAAGGACTGCCAGTCCAGGGCGGCCACCAGGACCATGCCGACCAGCGCCGCCGCCGTCAGGGGCACATCGATCTCGTCGCTGAACTCACCGGCCGCGACGCCCTCGCGCAGCACGCCCTCGACGACGGCGACCGCCTCCTGCCTGACCACCATCAGCGTGGACTGCCAGGCCCGGTTGGTCCGCCACAACTCGGCCACGTACAGCTGGGTGAACGCCGGGTAGCGGTCGATGAACACGAGTCCCGCGCGGACCATCGCGTCCAGGGCGTCCACCTTGGTGCCGCCCTCGCGCGCGGTGCGCTCGGCCGCCTCCCGCAGGGAGGCTGTGAGGAGGCCGACGCCATGTCGCAGCAGCTCTTCGAAGAGGACCGACTTGCTCGCGAAGTTGTAGTAGACCGTGCCCTTCGCGACCCCGGCCCGCTCGGCGATCTCGTCCACGGTGGTGGCGGAGAAACCCTGTTCGGCGATGAGCGTGACGGCCGCCTCGTAGAGCTTCTGCCGGGTGGCCTCGCGGCGCGTGCTGCCGCCGGAGGTGGCGCTGCTGCTTTCCATGGCCCCGATTCTCACAGGTACGCGCGCGTGCCGGGCCCTCTTGGGGATCACAGGCTCAGCTCCGGATGCAGCCGGTCGAGGGTCCACACCTGGTGGCGGCGGGCCGACAGCGCCGTCAGCGCGAGGGCGCCCGCGGTGAACGCGGCCAGCACCGCGCACGCCTGCCACACCGGGCCGAGTCCGCCGCCCGTGATCAGCCGGCGCAGGGCGTCGACGACGTGGCTCATCGGCAGGAACGGGTGCAGCGCGTTGAAGAACCGGGGGCTGGTCTGCACCGGGTAGGTGCCGCCCGCCGAGGTCAGCTGCACCATCAGCAGCGCCAGGACGAGGATCCGGCCCGCGGCGCCGAAGCGGGCGTTGAGCCACTGGACGATCGCCGCGAAGCAGGCGGTGACCAGGCACAGGAAGCCGATCGTGCCGGCCGCGCGGGTCATCTGGAGGCCGATCGCCCAGTGCAGGACGGCCATCAGGGCGAGCGTCTGCAGCACGCCCACCGCGACCACCGGCAGCCAGCCCGCCAGCGCGGTCCGCCAGGCCGGCGAACCGACCGCCAGAGCCCGCCGGTTGAGCGGCGGGATCAGCATGTACGCCACCATCGCGCCGACCCACAGGGACAGCGGGATGAAGTACGGGGCGAAGCCGGTGCCGTAGTTGGGTGCCTTGTGCAGGTCGTGGGTGGCCAGCTGGACCGGGTCGGCCATCACGCCGGTGCGGTGCTCGCGGTCGCTCTTGTCGTAGTCGGGGATCTTCTTGGCGCCGGCGTGCAGGCCGCCGGCGAGCTTTCCGGAGCCGTCGGCCAGCTTGTAGATGCCGCTGTGCAGGGTGACGGAACCGGTCTTGGCCGTGCCGAGGCCCTTGTCCAGCTTCGTCGCGCCCGTCTTGGCGGTGCCGAGCCCGGTGTGCAGCTTCTTCGCCCCGGCGGCGACCTTCGCGGCGCCGTCGTTCAGCTTGTTGATCTTCTTGACGGCGTCGTCGACGTCCTCGTAGAGGTGCGGCGAGCGGTCGGCGAGGTCCTGGGCCTGCTTCTGGAGCGTGCCGAGGTTGTCCTTGAGCGTCTTCAGGTCGCCGTTCTGGTCGGCGATCAGCGTGTTGAGGTCGTCGGCGACCGAGGCCACGTCGGCGGCCGCCCGCTTGGCCTTCTTCAGGTCGGGACAGACGGGGTCGGGGAGCGTCGCCCTCTCGCAGCGGGCCTGATAGACCTCGTCGAGGGTGGTGGAGGCGGCGTGGGCGGTCTTGGCAGCGCCCGGGGCGAGCTTCACCAGGACGCCGAGGTTGTCCTTGACGGTCTTGGCGGAGTCCGCGACCAGCCGGGCGGTGTCCCCGATGGTCTTCTCGTTGTCCTTCAGATACGGGCCGGTCCTGTCGAAGACGCCGTTCACCTTGTCGGCGAGCGCCTGGGTGCCGTCCGCGACCTGCTGCGAACCGTCCTCCAGCGTGCCCGCGCCCGTGTCCAGTTTCTTCAGGCCCTTGGCCAGTTTGCCGCTGCCCTTCTTGGCGTCCTTCAGGCCGTCGGCGAGGTCCTGGGACCCCTTCTTCGCCTTGCCCAGGCCGCCCTTGAGCTTGTCGGCGCCCTCGGCGGCCGTCACGGTCTTGTCGTGGATGCCCGAGAACGAGACGAAGATCTTGTCCAGGAAGCCCCGGGACGCGTGCGTGGACGCCGCCGAGCGGACCTCGTTGAAGACGGTGCGGGAGATCTGGCCGACGATGTAGTTGTTCGCGTCGTTCGTGCGGACCTGGAGCGCGCCCGTCTCCGGGGAGTCGCCCGCGCTGGAGGCGATCCGTCGGCTGAAGTCGGCCGGCATGGTCAGGGACAGGTAGTAGGTGCCGTCCTCGACGCCCCGGCGGGCCTCGGCGGCGCTCACCTCGTGCCAGTCGAAGGTCCGGCTGTCGCGCAGCCCGTCGACGATCGTGTCGCCCGCCGAGATCCTCTGCCCGTCGGCGGTCGCCCCCTTGTCGTCGTTGACCAGGGCGACCGGGATGCGGTCCAGACGGCCGTACGGGTCCCAGAAGGACCACAGGTACAGGGCGCCGTACAGCAGGGGCAGCACCAGCAGCGCGACCAGGGCCGCGCGCGGGAGCCGGCCGCGGCCGAAACGCCGCAGCTCAAGAACGGCCAGCCTCGGCGAGCGCATCGGAGTCCTCCTCTCCCGTGGTGGTGGCGTCGGTGGTGGTTTCGGCGGTGCCGCTCTCGGTGTCCGTGCCGGTCACCGTGCCCGTGCTCCTGCCCGCGTCCGTGTCCATGTTCTTGTCCGTGTCCACGTCCGCATCCGTGTCCGTGGAGACGGTGACGGTGTCGGCGTCCTCGGGGGCGGTGCGGCAGACGGCCACGACCGTCGTCCCCGCGCGTGTGAGGGACCGCAGCAGGTTCCACGCCTCCGTGCGCTCGGTGTCCGAGAGCTTCAGGTCGAGGTCGTCGACGCCGAGCAGCCGGGGCCGGCCGATCAGCGCCAGGGCGACGGAGAGCCGCAGGGCCTCCATCCGCTCCAGGTCCCGTACGGCCGTCCGGGAGCCCTTGGGCAGCGTCTCCGGGTCGAGTCCGGCGGCCGCCAGGGCCGCGTCGACGCGCAGCCGGGCCTCGTGAGTCCGCTCGGGACGGGGCCGCAGCACCTCGCGCAGGGCGCCGCCGAACCTGCGCTGCAGCAGGGCCCGCTCGCGCAGGTGCTCGCCGACGGTCAGGGCCGGTTCCAGGTCGGTGACCCCGGCGACGTGGGCGAGCGCCGCGATGCGGCGCACGGCGGCCATCCGCCGGGGGAGCGGGAGGCCGCCCGCCTCGGCCGCTCCCTCGGTGGGCTTCATCCGGCCCGTGAGCGCGAGCAGCAGGCACGTACGGCCGGAGCCGGACGGTCCCTCGATCGCGATCAGCGAGCCGGGTTCCGCGTCGAGGGTGACTCCCTGGAAGGCCCAGCCCCGCGAGCCCTTGAGCCCCAGGCCGTCGGCCGTGACCCGTACGCCCTCCACGCGGCCGCTCTCCACGCCGCCGCCCCCGCGATCCCCGCCGTCCATCCGCCCCGCCCTGCTTCCCGTGCCGAGTATTTGAACTGACTGGTCAGTGCAAAAATACCCCCGAACTGTCGGTTGAGGCAAAAGCGCAGGTCAGAACGGATTGTCAGTGCCATACCTCACGATGGGCACATACGGCACCCGTGCCGTCACCCAGACGACAGGAGGTTCGTCATGGCCAACCCGTCCGCGGCCGCCGCCAGCCGGCGCCGCGCCACCGGCCCTGCCCCCTCACTGACCGGCCCGGCGAGCGACGTGCACCCCGTGCTCCGCCGGGCCACGGCCCCGCCCGCCGCCCTCGACCTGCTCGCCCAGGCCCGCGCAGGGCTGGACGAGGCAGCCGTGCTGGACACGCCGAACGAGCGCTATGCGACGGCCCACCTCGCCGCCCTGCGCACCGCCGCCGCCGTGCTCGCGGCCCGGGGCCGCCCCGATCCCGCACCGCGCCGCCGGCCCCGGATCCGCAGCGCCTGGGAGGTGCTGCCCGAGATAGCGCCCGAGCTGACCGAGTGGAGCGCCCTGTTCGCCTCCGGCGCCGCCCGCCGGGCCCGCGCGGAGGCTGGCATCCCGGGCGCCGCCGGCCGCCGGGACGCCGACGACCTCGTACGGGACGTGGCGATGTTCATCCGCCTCGTCGAACGGATGCTCACCCTCCAGCCGGTCCTGCCCCAGCCCCGGCCGGACACCGGCCGGCCGGCCGCCTCGAGAGCCCGCGACGACCTCCCGGACGCGGGCTGACCCCGACTGGCCACAGGCTCACTCCCGTCCGGCCACAGGCGCGCCCCCTCCCGGTGCGCGCACCTTGTCCGCCGTGCGAGACGGACCGGGCGGCGTGCGGTCACGACGACCAGGCAGGGCGGCGGAGGCAATAGGGTGGAGGTCGCTCAAGCTTCCGCCCTTCCGAGGAGTCAACGCCGTGTCGGACCCGATGCGCCCGCCCGTCTCCCCCCAGCACCCCCAGGCGGCGTCGCTGCGCTCCGACCCCTCCCGGTCCCGCGCCTCCCTGCGGACCGCCGTGGTGTGGGAGGTCCTCCAGGACGCGCTCGACCGCCGGGTCAAGTCCACCGGACGGGAGTCGCTGGACGTGCTCGACACCGGGGGCGGCAGCGGCAACTTCGCCGTGCCCGTCGCCCGCCTCGGCCACCGCGTCACCGTCGTCGACCCCAGCCCCAACGCGCTGTTCGCGCTGGAGCGCCGGGCCGCCGAGGCCGACGTCGCCGACCGGGTCAGGGGCGTGCAGGGCGACGCGCACGGCCTGTTCGACGTGGTGGAGCGCGGCGGCTACGACGTGGTGCTGTTCCACGGCGTCCTGGAGTACGTCGACGATCCGGCCGAGGGCATCCGCAACGCGGTCGCCGCGCTGCGCGAGGAGGGCGTCCTCAGTCTGCTCGCCGCGGGCCTCGGCGGCGCCGTGCTCGCCCGCGCCCTCGCCGGCCACTTCACCGAGGCCAAACAGGCCCTGCACGACCCCGAGGGCCGCTGGGGCTCCGGCGATCCGATGCCGCGGCGCTTCACCGCCGACCAGCTCACCGCGCTCGTCGAGGGCGCCGGGCTCACGGTCGGCGCCGTGCACGGCGTGCGGGTCTTCGCCGACCTGGTGCCCGGCGTCCTCGTGGACACCGAGCCGGGCGCCCTGGAAGCCCTGCTGAAGCTGGAGGCCGCCGCGGCCGCGCTGCCCGCGTTCCAGTCGGTGGCCACACAGCTCCACGTACTCGGTGAGACCGGCGGCGCTTAGACCGGACCCGCCGCTGATCAGCGGCGGGACGGCGGATGGAGTACACCACAAGCCGCCCGAACGAGGGGTTTGCGCCGTATGATCGAGGTGAACCGCCCGGCATGACGGGTCGGCCGCCGGGGAATGGAAGCCTCAGCGAGCCGGGACGTGATGGCGGGCCCCGGTTGGCCAATTGGCGTAGAGGGGCGGGTTTCACGGGGTCGATTCCCTGCCTATCCTGAAGGGACCCCCCGGGTCGCCCCCGGCGACTGCACGACGAGGAGGACTCCGTGCCGCTCTCTGACCACGAGCAGCGAATGCTTGAGCAGATGGAGCGAGCGCTGTACGCCGAAGACCCCAAGTTCGCGACAGCGCTTGAGGGAAACGGGCTGCGAACGTACACCCGGCGTCGGGTCTACCAGGCGGTCGCGGGCTTCCTCGTGGGTATCGCGCTCCTCATGGCCGGAATGGTCGCACAGCAGATCTGGATCAGCGTGGTGGGCTTCCTGGTGATGCTGGGCTGCGCCGTCCTCGCCGTCACCGGCTGGCGCAAGGCGCCCAAGCCGGGCGAACAGCCGGCGGCCGGTGCCCCGCGCCGCCAGGTGCGGCCCAAGCGCTCGATGATGGACCGGATCGAGGAGCGCTGGCAGCGCCGCCGCGACGAACAACAGGGCCGCTAGCGACCCGCTCCCGACATCCGTGAGGGGTGCCCACCACCAGGTGGGCACCCCTCACGCGCGTCCCGCCACCGCCACGGGGCCCCTCCCCGAGGGGAGAGGCCCGTGCCTCAGCCCTGCTGTCCCGACGGCCTCCGCAGGCTCGGTCGGGTCGACGTCACCCGGGCCCTGACCGCGGCCCAGCGGGCCGACGCCGCCCACAGCAGCCGCACCGCCGAACGCGGTGCGAACCGTGCCCGCAGCCGGCCGCGGCGGCCCAGCCCCGCGTTCAGCGCGGTGACCGCACGGCGCACATCCTCGGCGAGCCCGGTGACCGCCCCCGGCCGGGGGGCGTACAGCACCTGCTCCACCGCGTCCGCCACCCGGTGCACCGCGGCCCCGGCCGCCGGATCGAGGCGGCCCAGCCGGACGATCCGGGCGGCCGTCCCGCGCGGCGTCTGCGACTCGTCCGGCGGGATGCCGGCGTCCCAGGCGCTGTCGGTCAGCTCCTGCCACACGGCCAGCGTGTGCGCGGCCGCGCCCTCCTCGGTCCGCGCGTACCCGCCCAGCCGCAGCGACCGCACCCGCGACCGCCACAACATCGGCGACAGCGGCACCGCGAGGACGGCCAGACCGGCGAGCCCGATCAGCGCGTACCACCACGGGGGAGTCCCGCCGCCACCACCGGACGGCGCCGCCGCCGCGGACGGGCTCTCGCACCCGCCCAGCTTGCGCAGCCCCGCCGAGCAGCTCTCCGACGGGGAGGCCGCCGCCGACGGTGCCGAGGACGCGTTCCTGGACGGCAGCGCCGGGTCCGGCACCGCCGTGCCCGGCGAGTCCGACTGGGTGTACGACGGCACCGTGCCCCGGGTCGGAGTCGGCTCGAAGCGGGTCCAGCCCACGCCCTCGAAGTACAGCTCGGGCCAGGCGTGCGCGTCCTTCAGGCTCACCGACACCGTGCCGTCCGCCTGCGGGGTGCCCGGCGCGAAACCCACCGCCACGCGGGCCGGGATGCCCAGGGTGCGGGCCATCGCCGCCATGGCGAAGGAGAAGTGGACGCAGAAGCCCTGCTTCTTCCGGAGGAACGCCGCGATCGCGTTCGGGCCCCGGCCGACCTCCACCTGGGTGTCATAGGTGAAGCCGCCCGACACGGCGAAGTAGTCCTGGAGCTTCACCGCCTCCTCGTGGTGGCTCGACGCGCCCGCGGTGACCTGCCGCGCGGTGTCGGCCACCACCTTCGGCAGCGCCGACGGCACCTTGGTGTACTCGCGCTCCAGGGCCGCGGGCGGCGCCGGGGCGTCGGCCAATTGCCGCGCCGTCGGCCGCACGTCCAGGCTGGTCACCCGGTACTTCTCGCCGCGCGTCGTCTGCCCGTGGTCGCCGACCAGCGTCATCCCGACCGGCTCGTACCGCCAGCGGCCGCTGATGTCCACGCCGCTCGGCGGGTACGGCATGGGCAGCCAGTCCTGCGCGTACCAGTCCGCCGCCGTGATGGTCGTACGCACCGTCGTCCGCTTGATGTCCGCACCCAGCCCCACGGGTGCCGGGAAGCTGTGCGGCACACCGACGATGTGCCGCTGCGACGGCTTCCAGGTGGTGCCGTCGAAGTCGTCCAGCGAGACGATCCGCAGGTACAGGTCCGAGATGTCGTCGCTGCTCGTCCGCACCGAAAGCACCTGGCGGTCGTTGTCCGTGTTGAGGCTGTCCCGCAGCGACACCAGCGGGTTGACCGCCGAGATCGTGCCGCCGTCGCCGCTGCCCGGGCCCACGCCGGTCCCGGCCGCGTCCAGCAGGCCGCCCTGCATCGCGGGCAGCGTCAGCGGCACCACCAGCGCGACGCCGAGCGCTACGGCGCCGATCCGGCGCCCGGTGCGCACCGGCGCAACCGCGCCCTCCGGGTCGCCCGGCGTCCGCGGCGCGCCGCCGAACACCCGGCCCCACTGGGCGAGCCGGTCCCGGCCCTCCGCGAGCAGCAGCATCAGATAGCCGCCCGCCGCGACCAGGAACCACAGCCAGTCCGCGCCACCCTCGGACAGCCCGGCGGCCACCGAGTACAGCGCGAGCAGCGGCAGACCCGCCGGGGCGGCACTGCGGAAGGTCACCGCGAGGGTGTCCACCAGCAGGCCGATCAGCAGGACACCGCCGATCAGCATCAGCTTGATGCCGTCGGTGACCGGCGCCGGTATCGCGTACCGGCCGACGTCGTCCGAACCCTGCTGGAGGAGGTCGGCGACGTGCCCCAACGCGTCCGGGCCCGGAATCAGCCCGAGGACCGCCTGCTCCCGGGCGAAGAACACCGTCAGCAGGAGCACGGAGACCAGGAGCTGCGCCGCCACCGTCAGCGGGCGGCCCAGCGGCACCCGGCGAGCTGCCATGCCCACCCCGGTCTGCACGGCGACCAGCAGAGCCGCCTCGAACAGCCAGCTCGGCTGGTCGACCAGGGGAAGCAGCGAGCACGACGCCATCAGCGTCGCCGCGGCGGCACACAGGGCCAGTCGGGCCCGCCCGCTCATCACAGTGCCTCCCCGCTCACGGCGGCCAGGCCCGACCGCTCGCGGTCCGCCCGCCGCCACAGTTCGTTCAGCGCGCCGCCGCGCGGCACGCTCAGCGCCGTCCAGCCGGCCTCGCGCAGCATCCGCAGCCGCTCCTCGTGCCGGCTGCCCGGCGCCGGCACGTCGGTGGGCTCCCGCACCCAGATGTCCGGGTCCAGGACGAACGCGACGCCGCCGCCGCTGCGCCGGCGCATCTTGGCGACCGTCGCCGCCTGGTCCTCGTCCAGATCGCCCAGGAAGGCGATCAGCAGGCCCTCGTTCCCGCCGCGCAGCACGTCGTAGGCGCGGGACAGGCCCGTGCCGTCGGAGTGGTCGATCACCGCGAGGGTGTCCATCATCAGCCCGGCCGCGTCCGCCGTCTCCTGGCCGCCCGCGAACCCGTCGGAGCCCTCGCCGGGCACCGAGCTCCCGGTGTCCGTCAGCAGCCGCACCGAGAAGCCGCGTTCGAGCATGTGCACGAGTACCGAGGCGGTGGCGGACACCGCCCACTCGAAGGCCGAGTCGGGTCCCGCGCCCTCGTAGCCGATGCCCCGGGTGTCCAGCAGCACCGTGCAGCGGGAGCGGCGCGGCTGCTCCTCACGGCGCACCATCAGCTCGCCGTAGCGCGCGGTGGACCGCCAGTGCACCCGGCGCAGGTCGTCGCCGTACCGGTAGCCGCGCGGGATCACGTCGTCCTCGCCGGCGAGGGCCAGCGAGCGCTGCCGTCCGTCGCCGTACCCCTTGGCCTCGCCGCTGAAGCGGACCGGGGACAGCGCCTCCACGCGCGGGATGACGGTCAGCGTGTCGTACGCCGAGAAGGAGCGGGTCAGTTCGCACATCCCGAACGGGTCGCTGAGCCGCAGTTGCAGCGGGCCCAGCGGATAGCGGCCGCGCAGGTCCGAGCGGACCCGGTAGGACACCTCACGGCGGCCGCCCGGCTCCACCCGGTCCAGCACGAAGCGGGGCCGCGGCCCGAGGACGTACGGCACCCGGTCCTGGAGCATCAGCAGCCCGGTGGGCAGCCGGGAGACGTTGTCCATCCGCAGGTGCACCCGGGCCTCGCTGCCGGCCGGCACGCGCGCGGGGGAGAGACGGCGGCTGCCGGCCACCCGGTAGCGGGTGCGGAACAGCACGACCGCGCAGATCAGCGGCAGCGCGGCGAGCAGCAGACCGACCCGGAGCAGGTCGTTCTGCCCCAGCACGTAGGCGCACACCGCCGCGGCGATCCCGGCCGCGAGGAAGGACCGGCCACGGGTGGTCAGCCCCGCCAGGGCTGTACGGACGCCGCTCTTCTCGCCGCGGTCGGCCTCCGCCGGGCCCGTCTCCCCCGCGCTCATCACAGACCCCGCGGGGGCTGCTGCGGATACGCCGGCACGCCCCGGCCGAGACCGCCGAACCCGCTCTGCCGGCCGGGCTCCGCGGGCACCGGGGTGCGCTGCAGGATCTCCTGCACCACCTGCTCGGCGGTGCGCCGGTTCAGCTGGGCCTGCGCGGTGGGCAGCAGGCGGTGCGCGAGGACGGCGACGGTGAGGGCCTGCACGTCGTCCGGCAGCGCGTACTCCCGGCCGGCCAGGGCCGCGGCCGCCTTCGCCGCGCGCAGCAGGTGGAGCGTCGCGCGCGGGGAGGCGCCGAGTCTGAGGTCGGGGTGCACGCGCGTGGCGGCGACCAGGTCCACCGCGTAGCGCCGGACCGGCTCGGCCACGTGGACGCCGCGCACCGCCTCGATCAGCTTCACGACGTCGTGCGCGTGCGCCACCGGCTGGAGGTCATCCAGCGGGGACGCCCCGCCGTGCACGTCCAGCATCCGCAGCTCGGCGTCCGCGCTCGGGTAGCCGACGGAGACGCGGGCCATGAAGCGGTCGCGCTGGGCCTCGGGCAGCGGGTAGGTGCCCTCCATCTCGACCGGGTTCTGCGTGGCCACCACCATGAAGGGGCTCGGCAGCTCGTAGGTCTGCCCGTCGATGGTGACCTGGCGCTCCTCCATGGACTCCAGCAGCGCGGACTGCGTCTTGGGGGAGGCGCGGTTGATCTCGTCGCCGATCACGATCTGCGCGAAGATGGCGCCCGGCTTGAACTCGAAGTCCCGCTGCTGCTGGTCCCAGATGGACACGCCGGTGATGTCCGACGGCAGCAGGTCGGGCGTGAACTGGATGCGCCGCACCGAGCAGTCGATGGACCGGGCCAGCGCCTTGGCGAGCATCGTCTTGCCCACGCCGGGGACATCCTCGATCAGCAGATGCCCCTCGGCGAGCAGCACGGTCAGCGAAAGCCGCACGACCTCGGGCTTGCCCTCGATCACACCCTCCACCGACCTGCGGACACGCTCCACAGTGGCGGTCAGATCTGTGAGGCTCGCTCGATCGTCATAGGTCGTCACCCGGCCCTCCTCGGCCCGTTCTTACTCAGGGCCGACGCTCTGCGATGCGAAACCGGCCCACCCCGAACACGGACACCACGCATGAAAGGTTCCACGCGTGACGCCACACACCGCATTCTTGCCGCCGTTACCGATTCGTGTCACTCGCCTGTGGACAACTGCCCGCACTATGTCGGTCTTGCGGCCTTTTCCACCGCCGTTCACGGCGCCGGTGGTGGAACGAGTGCGCAGGTGAGAGCTCGGGACGGGCCGGTACGGCGGGTCAGGCGGGGTCGATCTCGCGCAGCCGGCCGGTCTTCACGTCGTACACGAAGCCGCGCACGTCGTCGGTGTGGAGGAGGAACGGGGAGGTGCGTACGCGCTCCATGGACTGCCGGACGTCCTGGTCGACGTCCTTGAACGCCTCGACCGGCCACACCGGACGCTGGCCGACCTCCAGCTCCAGCTCGTGCCGGAAGTCCTCCGTGATCGTCTGCATGCCGCAGCTGGAGTGGTGGATCAGCATGACGCTGCGGGTACCGAGGGCCCGCTGGCTGATGGCGAGCGAACGGATGACGTCGTCGGTGACGACACCGCCAGCGTTGCGCAGGGTGTGGATGTCGCCGAGTTCCAGGCCGAGCACGGCGGTCAGGTCGACACGCGCGTCCATGCAGGCGACGACCGCCACCTTCAGGGCGGGCTTGGAGTCCATGTCCGCGTGCGCGAACGAGGAGGCGTAGCGCTCGTTGGCCTCGACGAGCCGGTCGATGGTGCCTTCGGATCCACTGGAAGCTGATGCAGAAGTCGTCATAGACATGACGTTACAAGCGCACCACCGGGCGGGCCCGGTGCCGGAGCGGACAAAAGAACGTCATCGTGGCCTGTTGTGAGCGACTCCACACGCTGGGCAAACCCGGCCGACCGGGTGGATACCGTCCCATCGCGGTGCCTGTGGCACTCCCGCGGGCGACGCGCAGGCCGGTTGATTGACCGCGCGACACGGTGGACTAAAGTGACGCGAAGCGGGAGGCGAGGCCCTCCTCGCTGGTGACATTCCCGCCAGGCCCCGGCACGCGTCCGGCGGTCTTCCCACGTGCGCGGCGCGTACGTACGGCTCGGCCTCCTCCCGCTCCCGGCCGGCCGACGCCTCCGGCGCCGGCGGGCCCGCCCCTTGCCGAGCGGGCGGGGACCCGGCGGTGCGGACGACCGGGTCGGACCTGAGAGGCTACTTTGACCCAGAGTCGACATGTTCCGGTGATGCTCCAGCGGTGTCTGGACCTGCTGGCCCCCGCCCTGGAGCGGCCCGGAGCGGTGGTCGTCGACTGCACCCTCGGCCTCGGCGGCCACAGCGAGGCGCTGCTCGCCCGCTTCCCCGAGGCGCGGCTCATCGGCCTCGACCGGGACAAGGAGGCGCTCCGGCTCTCCGGCGAGCGGCTCGCCCCGTGCGGAGACCGGGCCACCCTGGTGCACGCCGTCTACGACGAGTTGCCCGAGGTGCTGGACAGACTCGGCCTCGCACGCGTGCAGGGCGTGCTGTTCGACCTCGGGGTGTCCTCCATGCAACTGGACGAGGCCGACCGGGGCTTCGCCTACGCCCAGGACGCCCCGCTGGACATGCGCATGGACCAGACGACCGGCATGAGCGCCGCGGAGGTCCTCAACACCTACCCGGCGGGTGAACTGGTGCGCATCCTGAGGGCGTACGGCGAGGAGAAGCAGGCCAAGCGGATCGTCTCCGCGGTCGTCCGCGAACGCGAGAACGAGCCGTTCACCAACAGCGCGCGGCTCGTCGAACTGATCCGCGACGCCCTCCCGCAGGCCGCCAAGCGCACCGGGGGCAACCCGGCCAAGCGCACCTTCCAGGCGCTGCGCATCGAGGTCAACGGCGAACTGTCCGTCCTGGAACGGGCGATCCCGGCCGCCGTAAAGGCGCTCGACGTCGACGGACGCGTCGCGGTGCTGTCGTACCACTCGCTCGAAGACCGGCTGGTGAAGCAGGTGTTCGCGGCCGGCGCCGCGTCCACCGCCCCGCCCGGACTGCCCGTCGTGCCCGAGCGCTACCAGCCGAGACTCAAGCTGCTCACGCGTGGTGCCGAACTTCCCACCGAGGAAGAGATCGCGCAGAACCGCCGGGCCGCCCCGGCACGGCTGCGCGGCGCCCAGCGGATCAGGGAGGACGTCGAGTGAGCGGATCGGGTCGGTCCGGTTCCCCAGCCCACCGCAGGTCCGGTGCGACCCGCAGGAGGCCCGGTGAGTAGAAAACCCCAGCTGAAAGGGCGGGCCGCCCGGCTCGCCCGGCTTTTCCCGGCCGGCCGCGCCAGGGCCGCCCGTGCCCCGTTCGTGCTCCTCGTCGTCCTGCTCCTCGGCGGCGGCCTCATCGGTCTGCTGGTGCTGAACTCGGCGCTCAGCGAAGGCTCGTTCAAACTCGACGACCTGCAGAAGAGCACCAAGAACCTCACCGACGAGGAACAGGCCCTCCAGCGGGACATCGATGCCTACTCGCAGCCGGACGCCCTCCAGCGCCGCGCCCTCCAGCTCGGCATGGTCCCCGGCGGCGACCCGGTCTTCCTGGACCCCGACGGCATCGTGAAGGGCGTACCGAGCCCCGCCGCACCGGAGCCCGCGTCCCTCGACGACCCGGTGGCCCCCGAGGCCCTGCCGCCGGGCGCCACGCCCACCGCGTCCCCGACGCCCACGCCGAGCGCCACCACCCCCGGCCCCACGGCCACCCCCACACCCACCAATCCCGCGGTGACCGCCCTCAGCACCCCGGCGCAGCCCGCCCCGACCACGACCCCCGGCAGGTGACGGAAGTGTCCGACAGGGAACCGCCGCGCCGCCGCGTGCCCAGGCCCGCCACGTCCTCCCCGCGCCCCCGGCCACGCCCGGACCGGGGCGAGCCCCCGCGCGCGCGGGGCGCCGTACGCAGGCAGCCCGGGCCCGGCGGCCGCCCGCCCCGCCGCCCCTCCTCCGCCTCGGCGGCCCGGTCCCCGGGCCGGCGTCCGCTCCGGCTCGGCAGCCCCCGCCCCCGGCTGCGCATGGTCGCCCTCGCCCTGACGCTGGTGCTGGCCGCCTGCGTCGTACGGCTGCTGCAGGTGCAGGCCGTCGACGCGAGCACGTACGCCGCGATGGCCGAGCAGAACCGGTACGTCGTGCACACGCTGGCCGCCGAGCGCGGCGGCATCACCGACCGCAACGGCGTCGCCCTCGCCGTCAGCGAGGACGCGTACGACATCACCGCCGACCCGACGATGTTCACCCGCAAGCAGCTGAAGATCGACGACGGCCCCGAGCAGGCCGCCGCGCTCCTCGCGCCCATCCTCGGCCAGAGCCGGGCCGCCCTGGTGAAGAAGCTGCGGCCCGACAACAAGACGTCCCGCTACGCGCGGCTGGCCGTCCGGCAGACCCCGCAGGTCTGGAAGCAGATCAAGGACCTGCGGGCCACCCTCGCCAAGAAGGCCGAGACGGACAACAACACGGCCAACGTGCTCGCCGGTGTCTTCGCCGACCCCAGCAGCAAGCGCGTGTACCCCAACGGCGACCTCGCCGCCGGGGTGCTGGGCTGGGTCAACGCCGACGGCAAGGGCGGCGGCGGCATCGAGCAGGCGCTGAACGGGGAACTGGCCGGCAAGGACGGCAAGATCCGCTACGCCCAGTCCGGCGGCCGCGAGGTGCCCACCGCGGGCTCCACCGAGACCCCGCCCATGCCCGGCTCCGACATCGAGCTGACGATCGACCGGGACATCCAGTGGGCCGCGCAGAAGGCCATCAGCGAGCAGGTGAAGAAGTCCAAGGCGGACCGCGGCTACGTCATCGTCCAGGACTCCCGCAGCGGCCAGGTCCTCGCCATGGCCAACGCCCCCGGCTTCGACCCCAACGACCTCGCGCACGCCGACGGCGCGGCCATGGGCAACGCGGCCGTCCAGGACGCCTACGAGCCCGGCTCCACCGCCAAGGTGATGTCCATGTCGGCCGTGCTCCAGGAGCATGTGGCCACCCCGCTCACCCACGTCGTCGTACCGAACCGGCTGCACCGCGGCGACCGGCTGTTCTCGGACGACGTCGACCACAAGACCGAGTACCTGACGCTCAACGGGGTGCTCGCCCAGTCCAGCAACATCGGCACCATCCTGGCCACCGGCGAACTGGGCAAGACCCAGCCGGAGGCCAACAAGGTCCTCTACTCGTACCTGCGCGCCTTCGGCATGGGCAGGCCCACCGGACTCGGCTTCCCCGGCGCCACGGCGGGCATCCTCGCCCCGCCGTCGAAGTGGTCGACGTCGCAGCAGTACACGATTCCTTTCGGCCAGGGCTTCTCCCTGAACGCGATGCAGGCGGCGTCCATCTACTCGACGATCGCCAACGGCGGCGTACGCGTCGAGCCGACCCTGGTGCGCGGCACCCGCGGCGCCGACGGACGGTTCACCCCCGCCCCCCAGCCCGACACGAGGCGGGTGGTCAGCGCGAAGACCGCCAAGGCCGTCGCCCAGATGCTGGAGTCCGTCGTCGACGACGAGCACGGCACCGGCAACAAGGCCCGCATCCCCGGCTACCGGGTCGCGGGCAAGACGGGCACCGCCAACCGCGTGGATCCGGCCACCGGCAGGTACCACGGCTACACCTCGTCGTTCGCCGGATTCGCACCCGCGGACAACCCGCGCGTCACCGTCTACTGCGCCATCCAGAACGCCACCTCGGGCAGCTACTTCGGCGGCTCCATCTGCGGCCCGATCTACAAGGAGGTGATGGAGTTCGCCCTGAAGACCCTCCAGGTCCCGCCCACCGGCGCCAAACCCGCGAACCTGCCCGTCGAGTACGAGCCCTGACCGGCGGCCCGCCGTAGCGCACCCTCGCGCACCACGGAAAGCACACGAAAAGCACACGGAAAGCACCAGGAACGAGCCCGTGACAACGATCACCCCCGATCCCGGGAACCAGGGCGCCCCCGCCCCCTCACTTCGCCCCGGAGCGGGTACGCCCGGTACGCTCACCGCCGTGCCACACGCTGATCAGTCCCAAACCGCCCAGAAAGGCGCTTCCGTGACATACCCGGGACCGCCCCGACCGGTTCAGGTCACCGCCACCCCCCTCGCGGAGCTGGCCGGTCAGCTGGGTGCCGCCGCTCCCGACGCCGCCGCCGGAGTCACGGGAATCACCCACGACTCGCGCGCCGTCCGCCCCGGCGACCTGTACGCCGCCCTCCCGGGCGCCCGCCTGCACGGCGCGGACTTCGTCACCCAGGCCGCCGGCCTCGGCGCGGTCGCCGTGCTGACCGACCCGTCGGGCGCCGAGCGCGCCTCGGCCACCGGACTGCCGGTGCTGGTCGTCGACGACCCGCGGGCGCAGATGGGCGAACTCGCGGCCACCATCTACGGCCGGCCGGGCCGCGATCTGCTCCAGATCGGCATCACCGGCACCTCCGGCAAGACCACCACCGCCTACCTCGTCGAGGGCGGCCTGCGCACGGCGAAGTCCACCGGACTCGTCGGCACGGTCGAGATGCGCATCGGCGACGAGCGCATCAAGTCCGAGCGCACCACCCCCGAAGCCACCGATCTGCAGGCCCTGTTCGCGGTCATGCGGGAACGCGGCGTCGAGGCCGTCGCCATGGAGGTCTCCAGCCACGCGCTGGTGCTCGGCCGGGTCGACGGCTGCGTCTTCGACATCGCCGTGTTCACCAACCTCAGCCCGGAGCACATGGAGTTCCACTCCGGCATGGAGGACTACTTCCAGGCCAAGGCCCAGCTGTTCACGCCGGAGCGCAGCAGACTCGGCGTGGTCAACCTCGACGACGACTACGGCCGCCGGCTCGTCACCGAGGCCACCGTCCCCGTCGTCACCTTCTCCGCCGAGGGCCACCCGGACGCCGACTGGCGCGCCGAGGACGTCCAGGTCGGCCCGGTGGACTCCACGTTCACCGTGCTCGGCCCGAACGGCGAGCGGATCGCCGCCAAGTCCCCGATCGCGGGCCCGTTCAACGTGGCCAACACCCTGGCCGCGATCGTCGCCCTCGCCGCGGCCGGCCTCGACCCGCAGACCGCCGCCGACGGCATCGCCGCCGTGCCGGGCGTGCCCGGCCGCCTGGAGCGCGTGGACGCCGGCCAGCCCTATCTGGCGGTCGTCGACTACGCGCACAAGACCGACGCCGTCGAGTCGGTCCTCAAGGCGCTGCGCAAGGTCACCAAGGGCCGGCTGCACGTCGTCCTCGGCTGCGGCGGCGACCGGGACACCACCAAGCGGGCCCCGATGGGCGCCGCCGCGGCCCGGCTCTCCGACACGGCCGTGCTGACCTCCGACAACCCCCGCTCCGAGGATCCGCTCGCGATCCTCGCGACCATGCTCCAGGGCGCGGCCTCCGTGCCCGCGCACGAGCGCGGCGAGGTGCTCCTGTTCGAGGAACGGGCCGCCGCCATCGCCGCCGCCGTGGGCCGCGCCGAGCCCGGCGACACCGTGCTGATCGCGGGCAAGGGCCACGAGCAGGGCCAGGACATCGCCGGGGTGGTGCGTCCCTTCGACGACCGCCAGGTGCTCCGCGAAGCCATCCAGAACACCCAGGGATGAAAATCCTCGAACCCCAGGGGATGAACTTGTGATCGCCCTCTCCCTCGCCGAGATCGTAAGCGTTGTCGGCGGGCAGACGCACGACATACCGGATCCGTCCGTCCAGGTCACGGGACCGGTCGTCCGGGACTCCCGGGAGGTCCGGGACGGCAGCCTCTTCGTCGCCTTCGTCGGCGAGCGCGTGGACGGCCACGACTTCGCGGCGCAGGTCATCGAGGCGGGCGCGGTCGCGGTACTGGCCTCCCGCCCGGTCGGTGTGCCCGCGATCGTCGTGGACGACGTGCAGGCCGCCCTCGGTGCCCTCGCCCGGCACGTCGTACGCCGGCTCGGCGCGACCCTCGTCGCCCTGACGGGCTCGGCGGGCAAGACCAGCACCAAGGACCTCATCGCGCAGGTCCTGATGCGCCACGCGCCGACCGTGTTCACGCCGCAGTCGCTCAACAACGAGATCGGGCTGCCGCTGACCGCCCTGACCGCCACCGAGGAGACCCGGTTCCTCGTGCTGGAGATGGGCGCCCGCGGCATCGGCCACATCCGCTACCTCACCGAGCTGACCCCGCCCCGGATCGGCCTGGTGCTCAACGTCGGCACCGCCCACATCGGCGAGTTCGGCGGGCGCGAGCAGATCGCGCAGGCCAAGGGCGAGATGGTGGAGGCGCTCCCCGAGGACGGGGCCGCGATCCTCAACGCCGACGACCCGCTGGTGCGGGCCATGGCCTCCCGTACCAAGGCGAAGGTGGTCCTTTTCGGAGAGTCGGCCGAAGCGGACGTACGCGCCGAGAACGTACGACTCACGGACAGCGGACAGCCGTCGTTCAGGCTTCACACACCCTCCGGTGCAAGCGATGTGACGATGCGCCTGTACGGTGAGCACCACGTGTCGAACGCGCTCGCCGCGGCCGCCGTCGCCCATGAGCTGGGCATGTCCGCAAGTGAGATCGCCACCGCGCTCTCCGAGGCGGGCTCCCTCTCCCGCTGGCGCATGGAGGTCACCGAGCGCCCGGACGGCGTGACCATCGTCAACGACGCCTACAACGCCAACCCCGAGTCCATGCGGGCCGCCCTCAGGGCTCTCGCGGCCATGGGAAAGGGGCGCCGCACGTGGGCGGTGCTCGGCAAGATGGCCGAGCTGGGGGACGAGGCGCTCGCCGAGCACGACGCCGTCGGACGGCTCGCCGTCCGGCTCAATGTCGGCAAGCTCGTCGCCGTCGGGGGGGTCGAGGCCTCCTGGCTGCAACTGGGCGCATACAACGAGGGTTCGTGGGGTGAGGAGTCGGTGCACGTGTCCGACGCACAGGCGGCGGTCGACCTGTTGCGCAGCGAGTTGCGCCCGGGAGACGTCGTTCTCGTGAAGGCGTCCCGTTCGGTGGGTCTGGAGAGCGTCGCCGAGGCGCTGACCGGGACGGGTGCCGAGGGTGAGGTCGCCGCCCGATGATGAACCAGATCCTGTTCTCGGGAGTCATCGGCCTCTTCCTGACGCTGGTCGGCACCCCGCTGCTGATCAAGCTCCTCGCCCGCAAGGGCTACGGCCAGTACATCCGTGACGACGGCCCGCGCGAGCACGCCAGCAAGCGCGGCACGCCGACCATGGGCGGCATCGCCTTCATCCTGGCGACGGTCGTCGCCTACTTCCTGAGCAAGGTGATCACCGGCAAGCCGCCGACGTTCTCCGGCGTGCTGGTGCTCGGCCTGATGGTCGGCATGGGTCTGGTCGGGTTCCTCGACGACTACATCAAGATCGTCAAGCGGCGGTCGCTGGGCCTGCGGGCGAAGGCCAAGATGGCCGGCCAGCTGATCGTCGGCATCGCCTTCGCCGTGCTGTCGCTGATGTTCTCCGACGCGCGCGGCAACACCCCGGCGTCCACCAAGCTGTCGTTCATCACGGACTTCGGCTGGTCCATCGGCCCCGTGCTGTTCGTCGTCTGGGCGCTGTTCATGATCCTCGCGATGTCGAACGGCGTGAACCTCACCGACGGTCTGGACGGTCTCGCCACCGGCGCCTCCGTCCTCGTCTTCGGCGCCTACACGTTCATCGGCGTCTGGCAGTTCCAGGAGTCCTGCGCCAACGCGACGACCCTGACCAACCCGGGCGCCTGCTACGAGGTGCGCGACCCGCTCGACCTGGCCGTGGTCGCCTCCGCGCTGATGGGGGCCTGCCTGGGCTTCCTGTGGTGGAACACCTCGCCGGCCAAGATCTTCATGGGCGACACCGGTTCGCTCGCCCTCGGCGGTGTCCTCACCGGCCTGGCCATCCTCTCGCGCACCGAGCTGCTCGTGGCCATCATGGGCGGACTGTTCGTCCTCATCACCATGTCGGTCGTCATCCAGGTCGGCTCCTTCCGGCTCACCGGGAAGCGGGTCTTCCGGATGGCGCCCCTCCAGCACCACTTCGAACTCAAGGGCTGGTCCGAGGTCCTGGTGGTGGTCCGCTTCTGGATCATCCAAGGCATCTGCGTGATCGTCGGACTGGGCCTCTTCTACGCGGGATGGGCAGCGGAAAAGTGACCACCGGCTCGGCACCCCTCGACCTCCGGGGCAAGCACGTCACCGTCGCCGGACTCGGCGTCTCCGGTATCCCGGCGGCCAAGGTGCTGCACGCGCGCGGCGCGCTCGTCACGGTCGTCAACGACGGCGACGACGCACGCGCGCGTGCGCAGGCCGAGGAGCTGCGGGCGCTCGGCGTCACCGTGCGCCTGGGCGACGGGGCGAGTCTCCCGGAGGGCACCGAGCTGATCGTCACCACGCCCGGCTGGAAGCCCGACAAGCCGCTGTTCCTCGCCGCCGCCGAGGCCGACGTGCCCGTCTGGGGCGACGTGGAGCTGGCCTGGCGGCTGCGCCGGCCCGACGCGGCGCCCTGGCTGGCCGTCACGGGCACCAACGGCAAGACCACCACCGTGCAGATGCTCGCCTCGATCCTGAAGGCGGCCGGGCTGCGCACCGCCGCCGTCGGCAACATCGGCGTCTCCCTGCTCGACGTGGTCCTCGGCGAGGAGACCCACGACGTCCTCGCCGTCGAACTCTCCAGCTACCAGCTGCACTGGGCGCCCTCCCTGCGCGCCCACTCCGCCACCGTCCTCAACCTCGCCCCGGATCACCTCGACTGGCACGGCTCCATGGAGGCCTACGCCGCCGACAAGGGCCGTATCTACGAGGGCAACCGGGTCGCCTGCGTCTACAACGTCGCCGACAAGCGCACCGAGGACCTGGTGCGCGAGGCGGACGTCGAGGAGGGCTGCCGGGCCGTCGGGTTCACCCTGGGCACCCCCGGACCCTCCCAGCTCGGCGTCGTGGAGGGCATCCTCGTCGACCGGGCCTTCGTCGAGAACCGGCACAAGAACGCGCAGGAACTGGCCGAGGTCGCCGACGTCGACCCGCCGGTCCCGCACAACATCGCCAACGCCCTCGCCGCCGCCGCCCTCGCGCGCGCCTTCGGGGTACCGGCCGCGGCCGTACGCGACGGACTGCGGGCCTTCCGCCCCGACGCGCACCGCATCACCCACGTCGCCGACGTCGACGGCGTCGCCTACATCGACGACTCCAAGGCCACCAACACCCACGCGGCCGAAGCGTCGTTGGCGGCATACGATCCGATCGTATGGATCGCGGGCGGTCTGGCGAAGGGCGCCACCTTCGACGAACTCGTCGCCAGGTCCGCGCCGCGCCTGCGCGCCGCCGTCCTGATCGGCGCCGACCGCGCCCTCATCCGCGACGCCCTCGCGCGACACGCCCCCGAAGTACCCGTCGTCGACCTCGAACAGACCGACACTGGGGCGATGCTCCGGGCGGTGACGGAGGCCAGGCGGCTCGCGCGGCCCGGCGACACGGTGCTGCTGGCCCCGGCCTGCGCCTCCATGGACATGTTCACCAACTACAACCAGCGCGGTGACGCGTTCGCGGCGGCGGTCCGCGAGCTCGGCGCCTGACCCCGGCCGCCTGCCGGGCGGACTTTGGGAGGGACGCGTGGGACGGTCGACGTTCAGTGGAGGCGCCCATGCCCGGTAGCCGTACCGGACGCCCGCCCGTACAGCGGGCGTCCCGGCGCCCAGCGGTGGCCCGCACGCCGCGCGAGAACCCCTTCCAGCGGTTCTTCACGCGTGCGCGGAAGGCCTGGGACCGGCCGCTGACCGCCTACTACCTGATCCTCGGCGGCAGTCTGCTGATCACCGTGCTCGGCCTGGTGATGGTCTACTCGGCCTCCCAGATCACCGCACTGCAGCTGTCGCTGCCCGGGTCGTACTTCTTCCGTAAGCAGGCCCTCGCCGCGCTCATCGGCGGCGTCCTGCTCCTTGCGGCCGCCCGCATGCCGGTCAGGCTGCACCGGGCGCTCGCCTACCCGATTCTGGCCGGTGCCGTCTTCCTCATGGCCCTGGTGCAGGTGCCGGGGATAGGGATGGCGGTCAACGGCAACCAGAACTGGATCTCCCTCGGCGGTTCCTTCCAGATCCAGCCCAGCGAGTTCGGCAAGCTCGCCCTGGTGCTGTGGGGCGCGGACCTGATCGCCCGCAAGCAGGAGAAGAAGCTGCTGACCCAGTGGAAGCACATGCTGGTGCCCCTGGTCCCGGTCGCCTTCTTGCTGCTCGGGCTGATCATGCTCGGCGGCGACATGGGCACGGCGATCATCCTCACGGCGATCCTGTTCGGCCTGCTGTGGCTGGCCGGCGCCCCGACCCGGCTGTTCGTCGGCGTGCTCTCCGTCGCCGGCGCGATCGGCGTGCTGCTGATCAAGACCAGCCCCAACCGGATGGCCCGCCTCGCCTGCATCGGCGCGACCCGGCCCAAGACCTCCGGCGCCGACTGCTGGCAGGCCGTGCACGGCATCTACGCCCTCGCCTCCGGCGGAATCTTCGGGTCCGGGCTCGGTGCGAGTGTGGAGAAATGGGGCCAACTGCCCGAAGCCCACACCGACTTCATCTTCGCCGTCACCGGTGAGGAACTGGGCCTGGCGGGAACACTGTCGGTGCTCGCCCTGTTCGCGGCTCTAGGCTATGCGGGTATCCGCGTGGCCGGACGCACGGAGGACCCCTTCGTGAGGTATGCCGCGGGAGGCGTGACCACCTGGATCACCGCCCAGGCAGTGATCAACATCGGTGCGGTGCTCGGCCTGCTGCCGATCGCCGGTGTCCCCCTCCCGCTGTTCTCCTACGGAGGATCCGCCCTGCTGCCGACCATGTTCGCCGTCGGGCTGCTGATCGCCTTCGCGCGGGACGAGCCCGCCGCACGGGCGGCGCTTGCGATGCGGCAACCTCGCTTTGGTAGAAAGCGGGCGGGAGGTTCCCGCACCGGGCGCACGTCCGGCCGGGAATCACGGAGATGGAACACGATGCGACGGCGTGCCACCACGGCGCGTTCGTCCGGAGAGCGGTGAATTTCGGTGCATGTCGTACTCGCCGGCGGAGGTACCGCGGGCCACATCGAGCCCGCGCTCGCCCTCGCGGACGCCCTGCGCAGGCAGGACCCGACCGTGGGCATCACGGCCCTCGGCACGGAGCGGGGCCTGGAGACCCGGCTCGTCCCCGAGCGGGGCTACGAGCTGGCGCTGATCCCGGCCGTGCCGCTGCCGCGCAAGCCCACCCCCGAGCTGATCACCGTCCCGGGCCGGCTGCGCGGCACGATCAAGGCCGCCGAGCAGATCCTGGAGCGCACCAAGGCGGACGCCGTGGTCGGCTTCGGCGGCTACGTCGCCCTGCCCGGCTACCTGGCCGCCAAGCGCCTCGGCGTGCCCATCGTGATCCACGAGGCCAACGCCCGGCCCGGACTGGCCAACAAGATCGGCTCCCGGTACGCGGCCCGCGTCGCCGTCTCCACCCCGGACAGCAAGCTGCGTGACGCCCGCTACATCGGCATCCCGCTGCGCCGCGCCATCGCCACCCTGGACCGCGCGGCCGCCCGCCCCGAGGCGCGCCACCGCTTCGGCCTCGACCCGAACCTGCCCACGCTGCTCGTCTCCGGAGGCTCGCAGGGCGCCCGCCGCCTCAATGAGGTGGTCCAGCAGGTCGCCCCCTGGCTGCAGCAGGCCGGTATCCAGATCCTGCACGCGGTCGGCCCGAAGAACGAACTGCCGCAGGTGCACCAGATGCCGGGTATGCCGCCCTATATCCCGGTAAGTTACCTGGACCGGATGGACCTCGCGTACGCCGCGGCCGACATGATGCTGTGCCGCGCGGGCGCGATGACCGTCGCCGAACTCTCCGCCGTCGGACTCCCGGCCGCCTACGTCCCGCTGCCCATCGGCAACGGCGAACAGCGGCTGAACGCCCAGCCGGTGGTCAAGGCCGGGGGCGGACTCCTCGTCGACGACGCGGACCTCACGCCCGAGTGGGTGCAGCACAACGTGCTGCCCGTGCTCGCCGACCCGCACCGGCTGTACGAGATGTCCCGCGCCGCCGGTGAGTTCGGCCGCCGGGACGCCGACGACCTGCTCGTCGGCATGGTGTACGAGGCGATCGCCTCACGCCGATAGGACCGTATGACGAAAGGGCAGTGAGGTGGCCGGACCGACTACCGCCGAGCGCGGTGAACGCCAGCAGGAGTCGTCCGGCCCGCCGCCCGCCCGCCGGTGGTGCAGGCCGCGCATTCGTACGATGGTCATCCTGGCGGCGCTCGTCGTGCTCCTCGGCGCGGGCGCGCTCTGGGCGCTGTACGGCTCCAACTGGCTGCGCGTCGAGCGCGTCTCGGTCTCCGGCACCCGGGTGCTGACCCCCGCCGACGTGCGCGAGGCCGCCTCCGTCCCGGTCGGCGATCCCATGATCTCGGTCGACACGGGTGCCATCGAGGCCCGGCTCCGCCAGAAACTGCCCCGCATCGACACCGTCGACGTCGTCCGGTCCTGGCCGCACGGGATCGGGCTGAGGGTGACGGAGCGTACGCCCGTGCTCCTCGTCCGCAAGGCCGGGAACTATGTCGAAGTCGACCACAAGGGCGTCCGGTTCGCCACGGTTTCACAGGCTCCGAAGAACGTTCCGCTGCTGGAACTGACCGCTTCCCGAGCGGGTTCGGCCGCCGCGAGTTTCCGGCGCTTCGGCACCGGCCGGCTGGTGCGTGAGGCGGTCGGCGTGGCGGGCGACCTCCCGGCCGCCGTCGCCCAGGACACCCGGACCCTCCAAGTCCGCTCCTACGACGCCGTCTCGCTGGAGTTGAGCGGTGGCCGCACGGTGCTGTGGGGCAGCGGCGAGAACGGCCGCGACAAGGCACGGGTCCTCACAGCACTCATGAAAGCAGCTCCGGACGCGCGCCACTTCGACGTGAGTGTGCCCACCGCCCCTGCGTCATCGGGGAGTTGACGCACATCAGCGCAGGCCAGCACCCTGGTTGGGCACTGCAACGCCTGATCACATAGGGTGAAAAGAAAAACGGGAGGTTCGGCGTGTTCGTTGAACGGGCGCCACTTGTCGACTTAGTGTCCTGTTCAGAAGACTCCAGGGAACAGACACACTGGTAACCCTAAACTTCAGGGTTAGGGTTCGGGTCGGCGTTCGGACCGTCCCATTCGGCATCCGTCGTCCCGGCGCGGGGCACCGCTCGGCGGCGACAACGTAATTCGAGGCGAGAGGCCTTCGACGTGGCAGCACCGCAGAACTACCTCGCAGTCATCAAGGTCATCGGTGTCGGCGGCGGTGGTGTCAATGCCATCAACCGGATGATCGAAGTCGGTCTCAAGGGTGTCGAGTTCATCGCCATCAACACCGACGCACAGGCGCTGTTGATGAGCGACGCCGACGTCAAGCTCGACGTCGGCCGTGAACTGACCCGCGGACTCGGCGCCGGCGCCAACCCGGCCGTCGGCCGCAAGGCCGCCGAAGACCACCGTGAGGAGATCGAGGAGGTCCTCAAGGGGGCCGACATGGTCTTCGTCACGGCCGGTGAAGGCGGCGGCACCGGCACCGGCGGCGCGCCCGTCGTGGCCAGCATCGCGCGCTCGCTCGGCGCCCTCACGATCGGCGTGGTCACGCGCCCGTTCACCTTCGAGGGACGGCGTCGCGCGAACCAGGCCGAGGACGGCATCGCCGAACTCCGCGAAGAGGTAGACACCCTCATCGTCATCCCCAACGACCGGCTGCTGTCCATCTCGGACCGCCAGGTCTCGGTCCTCGACGCCTTCAAGTCGGCGGACCAGGTCCTGCTCTCCGGTGTGCAGGGCATTACCGACCTCATCACCACCCCCGGCCTGATCAACCTCGACTTCGCCGACGTCAAGTCGGTCATGTCCGAGGCCGGCTCCGCCCTCATGGGCATCGGCTCGGCCCGCGGCGACGACCGCGCGGTGGCCGCCGCCGAGATGGCGATCTCCTCCCCGCTGCTGGAGGCGTCCATCGACGGCGCCCGCGGTGTGCTGCTCTCCATCTCCGGCGGCTCCGACCTCGGCCTGTTCGAGATCAACGAGGCCGCTCAGCTGGTCAGCGAGGCCGCCCACCCCGAGGCCAACATCATCTTCGGTGCCGTCATCGACGACGCCCTCGGCGACGAGGTCCGGGTCACCGTCATCGCGGCCGGCTTCGACGGCGGCCAGCCGCCGGCCCGCCGGGACAACGTCCTCGGCTCCGCCTCCTCCTCCACCTCCGCGCCCCGCCGCGAGGAGCCCGCGCCGGCCCGGCAGCCCGAGAGCAGCCGCCCGTCCTTCGGCTCGCTCGGCAGCGTGACCCCGAAGGAGGAGCCGGAGCAGACGCCCGAGCCGGTGGCCGACGTCACCGTCACCCCGGCGGTCCCGCCCGCGCCGCGGACCTACTCGGACAGCTCGGCCGAGGAACTGGACGTGCCGGACTTCCTCAAGTGATAGGACGGCGCGAGAGCGTGAGCGGCGCGCACTTCGCCTTCACCGATCGGTGGGGCGGGGTGAGCGCCGCTCCGTATGAGGAGCTGAACCTCGGCGGCGCCGTCGGCGACGAGCCCGGAGCGGTCCGGACCAACCGGGAGCTGGCGGCGAAGTCGCTCGGCCTCGACCCCGCCCGGGTCGTCTGGATGAACCAGGTGCACGGCGCCGACGTCGAGGTCATCGAGGCACCCTGGGGCGAGAGGCCCGCACCGGAGGTCGACGCGATCGTCACCGCCCGCCGCGGACTCGCCCTCGCCGTCCTCACCGCCGACTGCCTGCCGGTGCTGCTCGCCGACCCGGTCGCCGGGATCGCCGGCGCGGCCCACGCGGGCCGGCCCGGACTGGTCGAGGGCGTGGTCCCCGCCGTCGTACGGGCCATGGCGGAACTCGGCGCCGACCCGGCCAGGATTGTCGCCCGCACCGGGCCGGCCGTCTGCGGCCAGTGCTACGAGGTGCCGGCGGCGATGCGCACCGAGGTGGCCGCCGTCGAGCCGGCGGCGCACGCCGAGACGAGCTGGGGGACACCTGCCGTCGACGTGAGCGCCGGCGTGCGCGCACAGCTCGACCGGCTCGGCGTGCGCGACCTGGCGCACGCGCAGGTGTGCACGCTGGAATCGGGCGATCACTTCTCGTACCGCCGCGACCGCTCCACCGGGCGGCTCGCGAGCTACGTCTGGCTGGACTGATGGGGCATGACGGACCGTAAGACCGAACTCGCCACGAACCTGGCGCATGTGGAGGACCGCATCACCGCCGCCTGCGTGGCGGCCGGACGCAAGCGGGAGGAGGTGACCCTGATCGTGGTCACCAAGACCTACCCGGCGAGCGATGTGCGGATCCTGTCGGAACTCGGTGTGCGCCTGGTCGCCGAGAACCGCGACCAGGACGCCGCCCCGAAGGCCGCCGCCTGTGCCGATCTGCCCCTGAAGTGGCATTTTGTCGGCCAGTTGCAGACCAACAAGGTCCGTTCCGTGGTCGGCTACGCCGATGTCGTGCAGTCCGTCGACCGGGACCGGCTCGTCGCGGCGCTGTCGAGGGAGGCGGTGCGGACGGAGCGCGAGGTGGGCTGCCTGATCCAGGTCGCGCTGGACGCCGGCGCCGCGGAACGGGGCGAGCGCGGAGGCGTGGCACCGGCCGGTGTCGAGGAGTTGGCCGACCTGGTCGCCGGGGCGCCCGGGCTGCGGCTCGACGGGCTGATGACCGTCGCCCCGCTCACCGGGGAGTACGCGGGACGCGAACAGGCGGCGTTCCAGCGGCTCATGGATTTGTCGACTGACCTGCGCCGAGCCCATCCGGCTGCAACCATGGTGTCAGCGGGGATGAGTGCGGACCTCGAGCAGGCCGTGGCCGCCGGAGCGACACATGTGCGCGTCGGCAGCGCGGTACTCGGAGTCCGCCCCAGGCTCGGGTAACGTCGCCAGGAAGTCGGACCACAGCAGAAAATATGGTCAATGCCGCCGAAGGCGGCACAACGACCACGTGGATCGCGGGCACTTGGCAAGTCGTCAGTCGATCCACCACAGAGCGGAGGACTCAGAGCATGGCCGGCGCGATGCGCAAGATGGCGGTCTACCTCGGCCTCGTGGAGGACGATGGGTACGACGGCCGCGGATTCGACCCAGACGACGACTTCGAGCCCGAACTGGACCCGGAGCCCGAGCGGGACCACCGACGGCACGAAGTGGTGCACCAGTCTCATGGTGCACACCAGTCCCAAAGGGACGAATCGGTCCGGGTGGTGCAGCCTCCGGCGCCGCGCGATCCGGTCTCCCACTCCACTTCGCTCGCCGCGGAATCCGGGCGTCCGGCGCGCATCGCGCCCGTGGCGTCCATCACACAAGAACGTCAGTCCATGGAGAAGAACGCACCGGTGATCATGCCCAAGGTCGTGTCCGAACGAGAGCCGTACCGGATCACCACGCTTCACCCCCGGACCTACAACGAGGCCCGTACCATCGGGGAACACTTCCGCGAGGGCACCCCGGTGATCATGAATCTGACTGAGATGGATGACACAGACGCCAAGCGACTTGTCGACTTTGCGGCCGGTTTGGTGTTTGGTCTTCACGGCAGCATCGAGCGGGTGACGCAGAAGGTGTTCCTGTTGTCGCCTGCTAACGTCGATGTCACGGCGGAGGACAAGGCCCGCATCGCAGAGGGCGGGTTCTTCAACCAGAGCTGAGACGCACCACCGGAAACAAGCACGGAACAGGGGAGAGGGAAAGCCAGGCCATGAGCGTGTTCGCGCAGGTGATCTACATCGCGCTGATGGTGTTCCTCATCGTGCTGATCTTCCGGCTGGTCATGGACTACGTCTTCCAGTTCGCCCGCTCGTGGCAACCCGGCAAGGCGATGGTGGTCGTCCTGGAGGCCACCTACACTGTCACCGATCCACCGCTGAAGCTTCTGCGGCGGTTCATCCCGCCGCTGCGTCTCGGGGGCGTGGCGCTCGACCTGTCCTTCTTCGTACTGATGATCATCGTCTACATTCTCATCTCTGTCGCTGGGAACTTCGTGAGATGAGGACGGACGAACCGGTCTTGCCGACTGCCGATGACTACGTTGAGGTGAAGAGATGCCGTTGACCCCCGAGGACGTGCGGAACAAGCAGTTCACGACCGTCCGCCTCCGAGAAGGCTATGACGAGGACGAGGTCGATGCCTTCCTCGACGAGGTCGAAGCCGAACTGACCCGTCTGCTCCGCGAGAACGAGGACCTGCGCGCCAAGCTGGCCGCGGCCACGCGCGCTGCTGCCCAGAACCAGCAGAACATGCGCAAACCTCCCGAGCAGGATCAGCCACATCCGCCGCAGCAGGGCATGCGAGGTCCCGGCGCGCCGGTGCCCGCCGGCATATCGGGCCCGCCGCAGCAGCAGATGGGCGGCCCCATGGGTGGCCCGCCCCAGCTGCCGAGCGGTGCCCCGCAGCTGCCTGCCGGCCCCGGCGGTCAGGGCGGCCCGCAGGGTCCCGGCCCGATGGGCCAGGGTCCGATGGGCCAGGGTCCGATGGGTCAGGGTCCGATGGGTCAGGGTCCGATGGGGCAGGGCCAGATGGGTCAGGGCCCGATGGGCGGCCAGCCGCCCATGCAGCAGCACCCGATGGGCGGCCCCATGGGCGGTCCGATGGGCGGCCCCGGTCAGGGCCCCGGCGGCGACAGTGCCGCCCGTGTCCTCTCGCTGGCCCAGCAGACCGCCGACCAGGCGATCGCCGAGGCCCGCTCTGAGGCCAACAAGATCGTCGGCGAGGCCCGCAGCCGCGCCGAGGGTCTGGAGCGGGACGCCCGTGCCAAGGCGGACGCCCTGGAGCGGGACGCGCAGGAGAAGCACCGCGTCGCGATGGGCTCCCTGGAGTCCGCCCGCGCCACGCTGGAGCGCAAGGTCGAGGACCTGCGCGGCTTCGAGCGCGAGTACCGCACGCGGCTGAAGTCGTACCTGGAGTCGCAGCTGCGCCAGCTGGAGACGCAGGCCGACGACTCCCTGGCCCCGCCGCGCACCCCGGCGACCGCCTCGCTGCCGCCGTCCCCGGCGCCCTCCATGGCACCGGCCGGCGCGAGCGCCCCGTCGTACGGCGGCAACCAGACGATGGGCGGCAACCCCGGCCCGTCCGCCCCGTCCTACGGCGGCCAGCAGCAGATGACCCCGGCCATGACCCAGCCCATGGCCCCGGTCCGTCCGCAGGGCCCGTCCCCGATGGGTCAGGCACCCTCGCCGATGCGTGGGTTCCTGATCGACGAGGACGACAACTGAGGGTCTTTTCGTAGACCGGTACGACAACGGCGTCGGCAGCGTCTGAAGGGCCCGGCCTCCAGTACGAAAGTACGGAGGCCGGGCCCTTTTCGTGCGTGCGGGCAGATGAACGCATCGTGCGCGGTTCCCCGCGCCCCTCGAGGGGCACCAGGAACCGCGCACTTTCACGGGATCAGCGTGTGTCTACGCCTTGCGCAGCCGGAACGTCAGGGACAGACCCTCGTCCACGAACGGCTCGCCGAATCCGGCCTCGGCCTCGCCCTCACCCTGGCCGAAGTCGGTCGACAAGACCTCCTCGGAGATGAGCCCGGCGTGCTCGGTGAGCGCCGCGATCACCGCGGGGTCGGTCGACGTCCACCGCAGGGCGATGCGGTCGGCCACGTCGAGCCCGCTGTTCTTGCGGGCCTCCTGGATCAGCCGGATCGCGTCGCGGGCGAGTCCCGCCTGCCGCAGCTCCTCGGTGATCTCCAGGTCCAGCGCCACGGTCGCGCCCGCGTCGGACGCCACCGACCAGCCCTCGCGCGGGGTCTCGGTGATGATCACCTCGTCGGGCGCGAGGGTGATCGTCTCACCGTCGACCTCCACGGACGCCGTGCCCGCGCGCAGCGCCAGCGACAGCGCGGCCGCGTCGGCGTTCGCGACGGCCTTGGCGACGTCCTGCACCCGCTTGCCGAACCGCTTGCCCAGGGCCCGGAAGTTGGCCTTGGCGGTGGTGTCGACGAGCGAGCCGCCGACCTCGGAGAGCGAGGCCAGGGAGGACACGTTCAGCTCCTCCGTGATCTGCGCGTGCAGCTCACGGTCGAGGGTGTCGAAGCCGGCCGCCGCGACCAGCGCGCGGGACAGCGGCTGGCGGGTCTTGACGCCGGACTCCGCGCGCGTGGCACGGCCCAGCTCCACCAGGCGCCGTACCAGCACCATCTGCTTCGACAGCTCCGGGTCGATCGCGCCGAGGTCCGCCTCGGGCCACGGGGCCAGGTGCACCGACTCCGGGGCGCCGGGGGTCACCGGCACGACCAGGTCCTGCCACACCCGCTCCGTGATGAACGGGGTGATCGGCGCCATCAGCTTCGTGACGGTCTCCAGCACCTCGTGCAGCGTGCGCAGCGCGGCCTTGTCGCCCTGCCAGAAGCGGCGGCGCGAACGGCGGACGTACCAGTTCGACAGGTCGTCGACGAACGCGGACAGCAGCTTGCCGGCACGCTGGGTGTCGTACGCCTCCAGCGCCTGGGTCACCTGGTCGGTGAGCGCGTGCAGTTCGGACAGCAGCCAGCGGTCCAGCAGCGGGCGACCGGCCGGGGCCGGGTCGGCGGCGGACGGCGCCCAGGCGGACGTGCGCGCGTACAAAGCCTGGAAGGCGACGGTGTTCCAGTACGTCAGGAGCGTCTTGCGGACGACCTCCTGGATCGTGCCGTGGCCGACGCGGCGGGCCGCCCACGGGGAACCGCCGGCCGCCATGAACCAGCGCACCGCGTCCGCGCCGTGCTGGTCCATGAGAGGGATCGGCTGCAGGATGTTGCCCAGGTGCTTGGACATCTTGCGGCCGTCCTCGGCGAGGATGTGACCGAGGCAGACGACGTTCTCGTACGACGACTCGTCGAAGACCAGGGTGCCGATGGCCATCAGCGTGTAGAACCAGCCGCGGGTCTGGTCGATCGCCTCGGAGATGAACTGCGCCGGGTACCGGCTCTCGAACAGCTCCTTGTTCTTGTACGGGTAGCCCCACTGCGCGAACGGCATCGAGCCCGAGTCGTACCAGGCGTCGATGACCTCCGGCACGCGCGTGGCCGTCCTGCCGCAGCCCTCGTGCGGGCAAGCGAAGGTGACCTCGTCGATGAACGGACGGTGCGGGTCCAGGTCCGACTGGTCGGTGCCGGTCAGCCCGGTCAACTCCGCGCGCGAGCCCACGCAGGTGAGGTGCTCGTCCTCGCAGCGCCAGATCGGCAGCGGGGTGCCCCAGTAGCGGTTGCGGGACAGCGCCCAGTCGATGTTGTTGTTCAGCCAGTCCCCGTAGCGGCCGTGCTTGACGGTCTCCGGGAACCAATTGGTCTTCTCGTTCTCCTGGATCAGCCGGTCCTTGACGGCCGTCGTACGGATGTACCAGGAGGGCTGCGCGTAGTAGAGCAGCGCGGTGTGGCAGCGCCAGCAGTGCGGGTAGCTGTGCTCGTACGGCAGGTGCCTGAAGAGCAGGCCGCGCTCCTTGAGGTCAGCGGTGAGCTGTTCGTCGGCCTTCTTGAAGAAGACGCCGCCGACCAGCGGGACGTCCTCCTCGAAGGTGCCGTCGGGGCGGACCGGGTTGACCACGGGCAGGCCGTAGGAGCGGCAGACCTTGAGGTCGTCCTCACCGAAGGCGGGGGACTGGTGGACCAGACCCGTACCGTCCTCGGTGGTCACGTAGTCGGCGTTCACCACGAAGTGGGCCGGCTCCGGGAACTCCACCAGCTCGAAGGGGCGCTGGTACGTCCAGCGCTCCATCTCCGCGCCCGTGAAGGACTGCCCCGTGGTCTCCCAGCCCTCGCCGAGCGCCTTCTCGACCAGCGGGGCGGCGACGACGACCTTCTCCTCGCCGTTCGTGGCGACGACGTAGGTGACCTCCGGGTGGGCGGCCACGGCCGTGTTGGACACCAGGGTCCACGGGGTCGTCGTCCACACCAGGAGCGCGGCCTCGCCGGCCAGCGGGCCGGAGGTGAGCGGGAAGCGGACGTAGACCGAGGGGTCGACGACGGTCTCGTAGCCCTGCGCCAGCTCGTGGTCCGACAGGCCGGTGCCGCAGCGCGGGCACCAGGGGGCGACGCGGTGGTCCTGGACCAGCAGGCCCTTGCCGTGGATCTCCTTCAGCGACCACCAGACCGACTCCACGTACTCCGGGTCCATGGTCCGGTAGGCGTCGTCCAGGTCGACCCAGTAGCCCATGCGGGTCGTCAGCTCGGCGAAGGCGTCGGTGTGCCGGGTCACGGACTCGCGGCACTTGGCGTTGAACTCCGCGATGCCGTACGCCTCGATGTCCTGCTTGCCGGAGAAGCCCAGCTCCTTCTCCACCGCCAGCTCGACGGGCAGGCCGTGGCAGTCCCAGCCGGCCTTGCGGGCCACGTGGTAGCCGCGCATGGTGCGGAAGCGGGGGAAGACGTCCTTGAAGACGCGCGCCTCGATGTGGTGGGCGCCGGGCATGCCGTTGGCGGTGGGTGGACCCTCGTAGAACACCCACTCGGGGCGGCCTGCGGACTGGTCCAGGCTCTTGGCAAAGATCTTCTGCTCGCGCCAGAAGTCGAGCACCGCGTGCTCGAGCGCGGGCAGGTCGACCTGGGCGGGCACCTGGCGGTACTGCGTCATCGATCTTCCTCCGGCGGATGTGCTGCCTTCCGTCGGAGGGACGAGAGCTGGGCTCCCGCGGTACCACCCTCCTTGGCTCCCGGTGCGTCGTGTGCACCGGTGAGCCCCCTCATTGGGGCGCGAGACCGGTTCTACTCGCCCTGACCGGCATGGCCGGGCTTTCTTCCGGCGGCTCCGGGGTGATCTTCACGTCGCGCTCGCCCCCGGGCTCACACCGTCCCCGGGTCGCTTTCGGCCGCGTACGCCGCTACTCGTCCCCATCCACGCTTTTTCGCTCCGCCCAGTGTACGGCGCCGCACGGACAGCGGCCGACCGCTTTCCGGGAGGGCCGGGACCGGGGCGGAAGTCGGGGCGAAATGACTCGAATGGCGCGATACGCGGTTTCTGTCTCTCCGGGCCGGCCCCGGCGGATTACCCGGCGGAGAGCTGGGCACAACGCATGCAGACCGCGTGCGCGGGGGCGTGGGGTGGGCGAATCGGGCGGCGTGCCCCGTTGCCGCGGCTCCCGAGTCGATTTATCGTCCCAGCACGATTCGCGTGCAAGATCACAATATGTGAAGGGGCCGCGGCCATGGTGGCGAAGAAGACCACGCTGAAACCGGCGGGCCGGGCCGGGGGAGAGCCGCGGCCGGCCACCAAGAAGGCGGCGAAGAAGACCGCGGCGACGAAGACGGCAGCCAAGAAGGCACCGGCCAAGGAGGCGGCAGCCGGGAAGACGGCGACCGGGAAGGCGGCGGCCGAGAAGGCACCGGCCAAGAAGGCGGCAGCCGGGAAAGCGACGGCCAAGAAGACGGCGGCGAAGGAAACGGCCGCCAGGAAGGCGCCGGCCAAGAAGGCGGCTGCCGGGGAAACGGCCGCCAAGGAGGCGGCCGCGGAGAAGAAGGTCACCACGAAGGCCGCCGTGGAGGAGTCGGCCGGTGCGGAAGCGGGCAGGAAGACAGCCGCCGGCAAGAAGGCGGCCGGCACGAAGAAGGCGGCCGCCGGGAAAGCTGCCGTCGGCGGTGGTGCCCCTGCGGGGGCGACGGGGAAGAGCACGGCCAAGAAGGCGGGCGCGGCGCGGGCCGCGAAGCAGACGGGAGCCACGACGGTGGTTGCGAAGAAGACTCCTGGCACGGCCACGGCGGCGCATGCCGTTCCCAAGGCACGGATCGCCGCGGCGGACCCCGGCGAGCTGGCCGTACGCGCCGGCGAGGAACCGTGGACCCCGGAAGAGGTCGCGGAGGCCCGCGCGGAGCTGCAGTCCGAGATGGAGCGGCTGCGGGCCGAGATCAGCTCGTCCGAGGAGTCCGTCGCCGGGCTGATGCGGGACTCGGGCGACGGCGCGGGCGACGACCAGGCCGACACCGGCACCAAGAACATCACCCGCGAACACGAACTGGCCCTGGCCGCCAACGCGCGCGAGATGCTCGTCCAGACCGAACGGGCCATGGACCGGCTGGACGCCGGCACCTACGGCCTGTGCGAGAACTGCGGCAACCCCATCGGGAAGGCCCGCATGCAGGCCTTCCCACGGGCCACCCTCTGCGTGGAGTGCAAGCAGAAGCAGGAACGCCGCTACTGAGCACGAGCGCCCATCGTGGCGTGCCGTAGTCTCGTCCCCAGTCAGGTACCTAGGTTGAGGGACTCACGTGGCAGAGGCGGAGAGCGTCATCGGTACGCCGGACACCCCGGACGACAGCGGCGAGCAGACGGCGGCGGCCGAGGCGCCCGCCGGTCCTGGTGCGTCCGGCGAGGGCGAGCAGCAGACTCCCGAGCGGCGCGCCGGCCGCGGACGCCGTGTCGCGGTGCTCTTCGCGGTGGCCGCGTTCGCGTACGCCCTGGACCTCATCAGCAAGACGCTCGTGGTCAGGAAGCTGGAGCACCACGCGCCGGTCCAGGTGATCGGTGACTGGCTGGAGCTGCACGCGATCCGCAACCCGGGCGCGGCCTTCGGCTTCGGCGCGGCGTTCACGGTGATCTTCACGGTGATCGCGGCCGCCGTGATCGTCGTGATCATCCGCCTCGCCCGCAAGCTCTACAGCATCCCGTGGGCGATCGCGCTCGGCCTGCTCCTCGGCGGCGCGCTCGGCAACCTCACCGACCGGATCTTCCGCGCGCCCGGCGTCTTCGAGGGCGAGGTCGTGGACTTCATCGCCCCCAAGGGCTTCGCGGTGTTCAACCTGGCGGACTCGGCGATCGTGTGCGGCGGCATCCTGATCGTGCTGCTGTCCTTCCGCGGCCTCGACCCGGACGGCACCGTCCACAAGGACTGAGCGCCCGAGGTCCTACGCCGGGGTTTTCCACAGGCTCGTGCGGGGCGGTCGGACCCGTCCGGCATACTCGACGGGTGAGTACGCTTCCCGAGATCCGAACCCTGCCCGTGCCCGACGGCCTGGAGGGCGAGCGCGTCGACGCCGCCATCTCCCGCATGTTCGGCTTCTCCCGTACGAAGGCCGCGGAGCTGGCCGCGGCGGGCAAGGTCCAGGTCGACGGCTCGGTGGTCGGCAAGTCGGAGCGCGTGCGGGGCGGTGCCTGGCTGGAGGTCGAGATGCCGCAGGCGCCCGCGCCCGTGCAGGTGGTCGCCGAGCCGGTCGAGGGCATGGAGATCGTGCACGACGACGACGACGTGGTCGTGATCGTCAAGCCGGTCGGCGTGGCCGCGCACCCCTCGCCGGGCTGGAGCGGCCCGACCGTCATCGGCGGCCTCGCCGCCGCCGGGTACCGGATCTCCACCTCCGGCGCCGCCGAGCGTCAGGGCATCGTGCACCGCCTGGACGTGGGCACCTCCGGCCTGATGGTGGTCGCCAAGTCGGAGCGGGCGTACACCTCGCTCAAGCGCCAGTTCAAGGAGCGCACGGTCGACAAGCGCTACCACACCCTCGTCCAGGGCCACCCGGACCCGACGAGCGGCACGATCGACGCCCCCATCGGCCGCCACCCGCAGCACGACTACAAGTGGGCGGTCACCGCCGACGGCAAGCCCTCCGTGACGCACTACGACCTCATCGAGGCCTTCCGCGCGGCCTCCCTGCTGGACGTGAAGCTGGAGACCGGCCGCACCCACCAGATCCGCGTGCACATGGCCGCCCACCGCCACCCCTGCGTCGGCGACCTGACCTACGGCGCCGACCCCACCCTCGCCAAGCGGCTGCGCCTGACCCGCCAGTGGCTGCACGCCGTCCGGCTGGGCTTCGAACACCCCGGCGACGGCCAGTGGACCGAGTTCGAGTGCGACTACCCCGAGGACCTGCGCCAGGCGCTGGACCAGGTCCGCGAGGAGACGTACGCGTGAGCACGCCGTACGTGCTGCGGGTCGCCGAGGACCCCGCCGACCGGGACGCGTGCTTCGCCGTGCGCAAGGCCGTCTTCGTCGCCGAACAGGGCGTCCCCGAGGACATCGAGTACGACGCCTACGACGCCGTGGCCGTCCATGTGCTGGCGGTCCGTGCCGACGGGGTGCCGCTCGGCACCGGCCGCCTGCTCCGCGGCGAGCAGGCCGCCGCGAAGACCGGCGGGGACGCCTCGGTGGGCTCACTCGGACGGCTCGCCGTCGCCCGCGAGGCGCGCGGACTGGGTATCGGCGTGGCCCTGGTGCGGGCCATCGAGGACGCGGCACGCGCGCATGGGCTCACGGCCGTGGACCTGCACGCCCAGACCCACGCCCTCGGCTTCTACGAGCGCCTCGGCTACGCGGCGTACGGACCGGAGTTCCCCGACGCCGGCATCCCGCACCGGGCCATGCGCCGTCCCCTCTAGGGCCTGTCCGGCCGCGGGCGTGCGGAAGAGCAGGCGGGCGGGGGCTGTGGCAGTCTTGAGGCCCGCTGTGTGATCGTCGACTCCCGGAGCGCCGGCCGTGGATCAGTTGGCCCTGCTGTTCGTGCTGCTGCTCGGGGCCCTGCTCAGCGTGCCGGTGGGAGACAGGTTCGGGCTGCCCTCGCCGGTGCTGATGACGCTCCTCGGCGGCGCGCTGGCGGTGGCCGACTTCGTGCCCGACGTGAACATCCCGCCCGAACTGATCCTGCCCGCGCTGCTCCCGCCGCTGCTCTACGCCGCCGTACGGCGCACCTCCTGGCGTCAGTTCGCCGCCAACAGACGCCCGATCTTCCTGCTGGCCGTGGCCCTGGTGTTCTTGACCATGGCGTGCGTGGCGTTCGTCGCCAACGCGATCGTGCCCGGACTGCCGCTGGCCGCCGCCGTCGCGCTGGGCGCCCTGATCGCTCCGCCCGACCCGGTCGCCGCGACCGCCGTCGCCGGACAGCTCGGGCTGCCGCGCCGGCTGGTGTCCATCCTGGAGGGCGAGGGACTGTTCAACGACGTCACGGCCATCGTGCTGTACCACGTGGCGATCGCCGCCGCCGTCAGCGGTGAGTTCTCGCCCTGGCGGGCCGGACTTGACCTGGTGCTGTCCGCGGTGGTCGCGGTCGCCGTGGGACTGGCGCTCGGCTGGGGCGCGAACAGGCTGATGGACCTCCTCGGGGACGCGACCCTCCAGATCGGTCTGACCCTGCTGGTGCCCTACGTCTCGTACGTCGTCGCGGAGGAACTGCACGGCTCCGGTGTGCTCGCCGTGCTGACCACCGCGCTGTTCCTCGCCGAGTACGCCACCGACGCCGACGACGTGATGACCCGGCTGGCCGGGCACACCTTCTGGGACATCGTCGACACCCTGGTCACCGGCGTCGCGTTCGGGCTGATCGGCCTCGAACTGCACAACGCGATCCGGACGGCGTCCGGCCGGTGGGGCGAACTGCTCGGCTGGGCGGCCGCGATCGTCGGCGTCGTGGTCGTCGTACGACTGCTGTGGCTGCTGCCTGCGACCTGGCTGACCAAGCGGCTGCACGCCCGGCGGGACTACGACGAGGAGATCCCGGTCAGCTGGCGGGAGACCGTCGTCATGTGGTGGTCCGGGATGCGCGGGGTGGCCTCCGTGGCGCTGGTGCTGGCGGTGCCGCTGAAGACCGAGGACGGGTCGCCGTTCCCCGACCGGGACGAGATGGTGTTCATCGCGTTCGGCGTGATCATCGCCACGCTGGTGCTCCAGGGGCTGACCCTGCCGTGGCTGGTGCGGCGGCTCGGGGTGCGGGCCGACTCCGAGCGGGAGAAGGAGTTCGAGAAGGAACTGGCGGTGCGGGCGGCGAAGGCCGCGCGGCGCAGGCTGCGGGAGATCGAGCAGGTGGAGGAGCTGCCGGAGGAGCTGGCCGAGCAGATGATGCGGCGGGCGTTCGACATCGGGATCCGGATCAGCCCGGACATCGGGGAGGAGGGGCGGCAGCAGCGGGTGCGGTCGCTGAAGCGGGTGCGGCGGATCCAGGGGGAGATGATGAGCGCGGCCCGCCATGAGGTGCTGGCCGCGCGGAGCGAGCCGGGGGCGGACCCGGAGATCGTGGACCGGGTGCTGCGGCACCTGGATGTGCGCAGCTTGCGGTGACCCTTTCTCTCCCCCCCCGCAACCGGTTTTCCGCAGGCGGGTGGGGTCTCGGCGCGGTCAGTTGCCTGCCGGGTGGTCGGCGTAGCGCTTCTGCAGCGGCACGTGGTTCGTCGATGCCTGGGCCGTGTTGACGCGGGGCAGGGCGTAGGGATGGTGTTCGGTCAGCCAGGTGATCATCTGTTCGCGGACCGCGACCCGGGCCGTCCAGATGTCGTCGGCGTCCTTGGCCGTCACCAGCGCCCGTACCTGAATGGTGTTCGGGGTGGTGTCCGTCACCACCAGGTTGTAGGCGCGACCGTCCCAGGCCGGGCACGCGCGCAGGATGTCGCGGAGCCGCTCGCGCATCGCCTCGACGGGCGCGCGGTGGTCGAGGTGCCAGTAGACGATGCCGGTCATCTGCGGGGTGCCCCGGGACCAGTTCTCGAAGGGCTTGGAGGTGAAGTACGACACCGGCATGGTGATCCGGCGTTCGTCCCAGGTGCGGACCGTCAGGAAGGTCAGGGTGATCTCCTCGACGGTGCCCCACTCGCCGTCCACGACGACCGTGTCGCCGATGCGCACCATGTCGCCGAAGGCGATCTGCAGCCCCGCGAACAGGTTCGACAGCGTCGACTGGGCGGCGACCCCGGCGACGATCCCGAGCAGGCCGGCGGAGGCCAGCAGCGAGGCACCGGCGGCGCGCATCTCGGGAAACGTCAGCAGCATCGCGGCGGCGGCCACGACGATGACGATCGCCGAGACCACCCGCATGATCAGCTCCACCTGCGTGCGCACCCGGCGCACCCGGGCGGGATCACGGTGGGCGCGCGCGTACCGGCTGTACGTCGTCTCGACGACGGCCGACGCGATCCTGATCGCCATCCAGGCGGCGGACCCGATCAGCACCAGCGTGAGCGTCCGGCCCACGGCGACCTGGTGGCGCTCCAGCAGCTGCGCCTGGTCGTAGGAGCCCCTGAGCAGGGCGGTGCACAGCACGAGCTGGTAGGGGATGCGGCCGCGGCGCAGCAGCCCCCACAGCGGGGTGTCGTGGTTCCGTTCGTCGGCCTTGCGCAGCAGCCGGTCCGTGGCCCAGCCGATGACCAGGGTGAGCACGAGCGCGGTGCCGAACACGATCAGCGGGCGGAGTACGTTCTCCATGCCTGGGCTCCTAACCGCCGTCCGGCGGCCATGAACATGTGACTTCCGCCCCTTCCTGGGTACGGCGCCGCGGGCCGCGTCACACCCGGCTGGCACCATGGGCGCATGAACATCATGCTTTTCCACTCGGCCTACGGGCTCAGGCCCGCCGTGCGCGAGGCGGCGGACCGGTTGCGTGCGGAGGGCCACGAGGTGTGGACCCCGGACCTCTTCGAGGGACGCACGTTCGACACGGTCGAGGACGGCATGGAGTTCAAGGACACCGTCGGCAAGGACGAGCTGCTCAAGCGCGCCGTGCTGGCGGCGGCGCCGTACTCGGAGCGGGGGCTGGTGTACGCGGGCTTCTCGCTCGGTGCCTCCATCGCGCAGACCCTGGCGCTCGGCGACGAGAAGGCCCGCGGCCTGCTGCTCCTGCACGGCACGTCGGACATCGCGCCGAACGCCGAGGCGGACGAGCTGCCGGTGCAGCTGCACGTGGCGGAGCCGGACCCGTTCGAGACGGACGACTGGCTGAGCGCCTGGTACCTGCAGATGGGCCGCACCGGGGCCGACGTCGAGGTGTACCGGTACGCCGGGGCCGGCCACCTCTACACCGACCCCGGCCTCCCCGACCACGACGCGGAGGCTGCCGAGGCCACCTGGCGGGTGGCACTCGGCTTCCTCGACTCGCTGTAGTTGGACCGGGTCAGCCCGGGAAGCACTCCTTGGGCGGGTGCGCCAGCGACATGAAGTGCCCGGACCACACCCAGGCCGTCGGCTGGGAGTCGTAGATCCTGAACCACCGCGCCCCCGAGGGGGTCTTGATGGTCGAGCACTGAATCCGTTCGACCGTCTCGTACTTGTCTACGTGGTACCTCTTCGACGACGAAGTGGGCTTGGCGTATATGGGCGCGCCATGGATGTCCAGCACCGTCAGGTTGACGTAGGCGGGCGCGGCCTGAGCGGATGTGGATGTGAGTCCGGCGATGGCCAGGGCGGCAGTGAACACCGCGGTCTTCGTCAGGACACTTCGGGGGGTGGCCATGAGCCTCCAATCGATGAACAGAACCGACGGGTCGTCAGTGCGACGACTCGTTAGCATGTTCGATGCGGGCAAGGGCTACTCGGTTGCCTCGCGTGCCGCTTCTCTTAGACCGGGTCGTACGTCCGCTCGACCTTCTGGGTGCCGCTGCGGGTGCGGTACGAGCGTTCCCAGGAGGCGGTCGCGTTCTTGTCCGTGCGGTCGGACAGGACGTAGTAGTCCATCTGGGCGCGGTCGGCGGTGATGTCCAGGACGCCGTAGCCGTGCCGGTCGGTGTCGACCCAGTGGACGTGCCGGTTGGCGGCGCGGATGACCGGTGCGGCGATCGCGGAGACGAAGCCCTCGGGGACCTTCACGATGTCGTCGAGGTTGTCGGAGGTCATCGAGGTGACGACGAACTCGGTGGCCGCCGACGCCGACAGCGGGTAGGTGCCCGCGTCCACGGGCACGTCGTTGGCCCACGCCATGTGGATGTCACCGGTGAGGAAGACGGTGTTGCCGATGGCGTGGGAGCGCAGGTGGGCCAGCAGTTCGCGGCGGTCGTCGGTGTAGCCGTCCCACTGGTCGGTGTTGAGGGCGATGCCCTCCTGCGGCAGCCCGAGCAGCTTGGCCAGCGGCCTGAGCAGGTCCGCGGGCAGCGAGCCCACCGCGAACGGCGAGATCATCACCGAGTTGCCGACCAGCCGCCACCTGGTGTCGGACGCCGCCAGTCCCGCCTTCAGCCAGTCGAGCTGGGCCCGGCCGGTGATCGTACGGTCCGGGTCGTCGACCGAGCCGTTGCCCGTGGCGGCCTGCTGGGAGCGGAAGGAGCGCAGGTCCAGCAGGGACAGGTCGGCGAGCTTGCCGAACCGCAGCCGGCGGTAGGTGGTGCCGGCGATGGCCGGGCGGACCGGCATCCACTCGAAGTAGGCCTGCTTCGCGGCGGCCTGACGGTCCTTCCAGGTGCCCTCGGCGCCCTCGGTGTGGTTCACGGCGCCGCCGGACCAGGCGTTGTCGGCGAACTCGTGGTCGTCCCATATCGCGATGACCGGTGCCTTCGCGTGGAGGGCCTGGAGGTCGGGGTCGGTCTTGTACTTCGCGTGCCGGATCCGGTAGTCGGCGAGCGTGATGATCTCGTGGGTGGGCGCGTGTTCGCGGACGACGGTGCCCCGGGCCGCGTACTCACCGGACTTGTACTCGTATATGTAGTCGCCGAGGTGCAGCCAGGCGTCGAGGTCGCCGCGGGCGGCGAGGTGGCGGTACGGCGCGAAGTAGCCGGCCTCCCAGTTGGCGCAGGAGACCACGCCGAAGCGCAGGCCGGTGACGGCGGCGTCCGCCGCCGGCGCGGTACGGGTGCGCGCGACGGGCGAGTCGGTGCCGCCGGCGGAGAAGCGGAACCAGTAGTCGGTGGCGGGCCGCAGGCCGCGGATGTCGGCCTTCACGGTGTGGTCGGAGGCGGCCGTCGCCGTCGTGGAGCCCTTGGCGACGATCGTGCTGAACGCCTTGTCGGCGGCGACGACCCAGCTCACCTCGGTGTCCGGGCCCGTCCCGGAGCCGGGCGTCGCCTCGGGAGTGGGGGTCACCCGGGTCCACAGCAGGACGCCGTCGGGCAGCGGGTCGCCGGAGGCGACACCGTGCAGGAAGGCGGGGGCGTCGGTGGCGGCGCGGGCCGGCAGCGCGGTGGCGAGCGGAACGGCCAGCACAGCGGTCGCCGCCGCGGCCTTGACGACCGTACGGCGGCGTGGGGACAGCGAGTTGACGCTGTCGGCGAAGTCGGAAGCTCTGTATCGACTGGTCACGACCGATCAGGTTACTGATCGGTATGCGAAAGGGCGGCCGAACTCCGAAAGTTTGCCCGCCCTTCACGTGGACGCCGGAATCCGGGTCGTGCCGGAGATCAGCCCTTGAGAGCCGCGCCCACCACCTTGTTGTAGTCGGCCACCGTCAGCAGCGGGTTGCCGTTGTTGAGCTGCTTGCCGTCCATGACGAAGGTCGGCGTGCCCGTCACGCCGTCCTTGTTGTCGTCGAACGTCTTGGACATGGCCATCGCCCAGGCGTCGTAGGTGCCGCCCTGGACCGCCTTCTGGAACTGCTTGTTGTTCTTCAGCGCGGGGACGGTGTCCGCGACCTTGATCAGGTAGGCGTCATCCTTGAACTTGTCGGTCTGCTCGTCCGGGTGCCACTTCGCCGAGTACAGCGCGCTCTTGTAATCGAGGAACGCCTGCGGGCTGACGTTCAGAGCGGCGCCCAGCGCGCTGAGCGCGTTCTTGGAGCCCTCGCCGTTGTCGTGGCCGTCGATGAACGTGGCGCCGACGTACTGGAACTTGTACTTGCCGTCGTCAATGTCCTTGTGCAGCGTCGAGCCGACGGTCTGCTCGAACTGGGCACAGACCGGGCAGCGCGAATCCTCGTAGATCTTGAGCGTCTTCTTGGCGCTGTCCTTGCCGATGACGACGGTGGTGCCGTCCTTGCCCGTGGTGTGGGCCGGGGCGACGACCTTGGCGTCCTTCAGGCCGTCCCAGTAGCCGGGCTTGTTGGCCTGGACGACGGCGTAGCCGATGCCGCCTGCCGCGGCGAGAACGACGACGATCGAGGCGGCGACGATGCCCTGCCGCTTGGCCTTGTCGCGCTTGGCCTGCCGCTCGCGCTCCTGGCGCAGCCGCTCCCGGGCCGCCGACTTCGAGGCCTGGCTGTTCCGCTTGCTCATCTTGGTGATCTCCATGGGGGCGCGCACACGGCGTGCGCGGAATTACGGAAGGGGGGACTGGTCGTGCTCAGGCGGAGGCCGGGGAGCACGGCGGTCCACGCCGTCCCAGGGAGTGGGCGAGGAGCAGGTCGCGGACGGCGGCCGTTCTCGGGGCCGGGCGCGGCAGCCGGCGCGGCGGCGACACTCGATCCGAGTCCGCGGCCGATGCGGGCAGCAGGGGCCGGACCGCCCTGAGAGCCGTCGCGGCGAGCGCGCGCAGCAACTGGGTCAGGGCCCGCTCGCCCCGGCGCAGCCAGGCGGCGGCCAGCAGGCCCACCCCGACGTGCGCGGCGAGCAGCAGCCAGGCCGCGGCCGGGCTCGCGTGGGCGAGCAGCGCGTCGGCGCGGGTCGCGCCGCCGGTCACCTGCGCCAGCGGAGTGCCGACGGCGCCGCCCTCGCAGAGCACGTCGAAGCCGACCGCGTGCAGCGGGCCCGCGATCGGGCCGCCCGCCCTGCCGTAGCAGGCCTGCTGCCCGGTGGTGAACACCGTGTCCGCGGTCAGCTCCAGCGGGATCAGCAGGGCGGCGATCCGGGCGAAGCCGCGCTCGCGGCCGGCCAGCAGGTACGCCGTGGCGAACACGCCGGCGGCGACCGCGGCCACCGTGCCGAACGGCAGCGGGGCCTGGGACAGCAGCACGTGCGACGCGGTGCTGAGCGTCACGACGACGGCCGTGAACAGCGCCGCGCGCACGGCTCTGAGCTGGGTCCCGGATATGTCCATAGCGAGAGGACAGTGTGGCACGCCGGCCGTTAAGGGAGCCCTAAAGGGTGGCTGTGAGTCCGGGAAGGTTACAGGCCCGGAATCCGGCCGTTGCGGAACAGGTCGACGAAGACCTGGTGATCGGCGCGCGCGCGTGCGCCGTAGCTGTGCGCGAAGTCCACCAGGAGGGGCGCGAAGCCCTCCTCGTCGGCCGCGAGGGCCGCGTCGATGGCCCGCTCCGTGGAGAACGGCACCAGGGACTCGCCGGAGGTGTCGTCCGCCGCCGCGTGCATGGTGGCCGTGGCCCGGCCGAGGTCGGCGACGACGGCCGCGATCTCCTCCGGGTCGTCGATGTCGCCCCAGTCCAGGTCCACCGCGTACGGCGAGACCTCGGCGACCAGCTGGCCCGTGCCGTCCAGCTCGGTCCAGCCCAGCCACGGGTCGGCGTGCGCCTGGAGGGCGCGCTGGGAGATCACCGTGCGGTGGCCCTCGTGCTGGAAGTAGCCGCGGATCGCCGGGTCGGTGATGTGGCGGGAGACCGCCGGGTGCTGCGCCTGCTTGATGTAGATCACGACATCGTTCTCCAGGGCGTCGCTGTGCCCCTCCAGCAGGATGTTGTACGACGGCAGCCCGGCCGAACCGATGCCGATCCCGCGGCGGCCCACGACGTCCTTGACGCGGTAGGAGTCCGGGTGGGACAGGGAGGTCTCCGGCAGCGTCTCCAGGTAGCCGTCGAAGGCGGCCAGGACCTTGTAGCGGGTGGCGGCGTCCAGCTCGATGGAGCCGCCGCCCGGCGCGAAGCGGCGCTCGAAGTCGCGGATCTCCGTCATCGAGTCCAGCAGGCCGAACCGGGTCAGCGACCGGGCGTCGCGCAGCGCGTCCAGCAGCGGGCCCTGTGCGGTGTCCAGCGTGAACGGCGGCACCTCGTCGCTCTTGGCGCCCGTCGCCAGCGCGTGGATCCGCTCCCGGTAGGCCGCCGCGTAGATCGTCACCAGCTCGGTGATCTGCTCGTCGCCGAGCGCCTTCGCGTACCCGATGAGCGCGATCGACGCCGAGAACCGCTTGACGTCCCAGGTGAACGGGCCGACGTAGGCCTCGTCGAAGTCGTTGACGTTGAAGACCAGGCGGCCGTTGGAATCCATGTAGGTGCCGAAGTTCTCGGCGTGCAGGTCGCCGTGGATCCACACGCGCGAGGTGCGGTCGTCCAGGTACGGGCCGCCGCGCTTCTCCGCGTCGAGATCGTGGTAGAAGAGGCACGCCGTGCCCCGGTAGAACGCGAAGGCCGAGGCCGCCATCTTCCGGAACTTCACCCGGAACGCGGCCGGGTCGGCGGCCAGGAGCCGGCCGAAGGCGGTGTCGAAGACGGCGAGGATCTCCTCGCCGCGCTGCTCGTCGCTGAGCTGGGGGACCGACATCGCTGGGTGCCTCCTGGTACGGAACGGGTGGTGCGTGGACTGCGGACACGGGGTCCGACGGCTCTTCCGCCGTCTTCAACGGGCGACGCCACGCGGGAGTGCCCGGTTCCCGCACGACGGTACGTCGGGATGCCGCACGAGTGTCAGTGCCCGGGCATAGACTTCGACGCTGACCCCCAGAGCGTCCGCCAGCCCGTCGCCCAGTGTTTCCGTTGGAGGCCGAAACCGTGTCCAAGCCGCCGTTCACGCACCTGCACGTCCACACCCAGTACTCGCTGCTGGACGGCGCCGCGCGGCTGAAGGACATGTTCAACGCGTGCAACGAGATGGGCATGACGCACATCGCCATGTCAGACCACGGCAACCTCCACGGGGCGTACGACTTCTTCCATTCCGCGAAGAAGGCCGGAATCACCCCGATCATCGGGATCGAGGCGTACGTCGCCCCCGAGTCCCGGCGCAACAAGCGCAAGATCCAGTGGGGCCAGCCGCACCAGAAGCGTGACGACGTCTCCGGTTCCGGCGGTTACACCCACAAGACGATGTGGGCGGTGAACAGCACCGGCCTGCACAACCTCTTCCGGCTGTCCTCCGACGCGTACGCCGAGGGCTGGCTGCAGAAGTGGCCCCGGATGGACAAGGAGACCATCTCGCAGTGGTCCGAGGGCATCGTCGCCTCCACCGGCTGCCCCTCCGGCGAGGTGCAGACCCGGCTGCGCCTCGGCCACTTCGACGAGGCCCTCAAGGCCGCCGCCGACTACCAGGACATCTTCGGCAAGGACCGCTACTTCCTGGAGCTGATGGACCACGGCATCGACATCGAGCACCGGGTCCGCGACGGCCTGCTGGAGATCGGCAGGAAGCTCGGCATCCCCCCGCTGGTCACCAACGACTCGCACTACACGTACGCGCACGAGGCCGGCGCGCACGACGCCCTGCTGTGCATCCAGACCGGCAAGAACCTCTCCGACCCCGACCGCTTCAAGTTCGACGGCACCGGCTACTACCTGAAGTCCACCGACGAGATGTACGCCATCGACTCCTCGGACGCCTGGCAGGAGGGCTGCGCCAACACCCTCCTGGTCGCCGAGATGGTCGACACCGAGGGCATGTTCCTCAAGCGGGACCTCATGCCCAAGTTCGACATCCCCGAGGGCTACACCGAGGTCACCTGGTTCAAGGAGGAGGTTCGCCGCGGCATGGAGCGGCGCTTCCCCGGCGGCGTCCCCGACGACCGCCAGAAGCAGGTCGAGTACGAGATGGACATCATCATCCAGATGGGGTTCCCGGGGTACTTCCTCGTGGTCGCCGACTTCATCATGTGGGCCAAGAACAACGGCATCGCCGTCGGCCCCGGCCGTGGCTCCGCGGCCGGCTCGATCGTCGCCTACGCCATGGGCATCACCGACCTCGACCCCATCCCGCACGGACTGATCTTCGAGCGGTTCCTCAACCCCGAGCGCGTCTCCATGCCCGACGTCGACATCGACTTCGACGAGCGCAGGCGCGTCGAGGTCATCCGGTACGTCACGGAGAAGTACGGCGCCGACAAGGTCGCCATGATCGGCACCTACGGCAAGATCAAGGCCAAGAACGCCATCAAGGACTCCGCGCGCGTGCTGGGCTACCCATACGCCATGGGCGACCGCCTCACCAAGGCGATGCCCGCCGACGTCCTCGGCAAGGGCATCGACCTCAACGGCATCACCGACTCCTCGCACCCCCGGTACAACGAGGCGGGCGAGATCCGCTCGATGTACGAGAACGAGCCGGACGTGAAAAAGGTCATCGACACCGCCAAGGGCGTCGAGGGCCTGGTGCGGCAGATGGGCGTGCACGCCGCCGGCGTGATCATGTCCAGCGAGACCATCACCGAGCACGTGCCCGTCTGGGTCCGGCACACCGACGGCGTCACCATCACGCAGTGGGACTACCCGAGCTGCGAGTCGCTCGGCCTGCTCAAGATGGACTTCCTCGGCCTGCGCAACCTGACGATCATGGACGACGCCGTCAAGATGGTGAAGTCCAACAAGGGCACCGACATCGACCTGCTGTCGCTGCCGCTCGACGACCCGACGACGTTCGAACTGCTCCAGCGCGGCGACACCCTCGGCGTCTTCCAGTTCGACGGCGGCCCCATGCGCTCGCTGCTGCGGCTGATGAAGCCCGACAACTTCGAGGACATCTCCGCCGTCTCCGCGCTCTACCGTCCCGGCCCGATGGGCATGGACTCGCACACCAACTACGCGCTGCGCAAGAACAAGCTCCAGGAGATCACCCCCATCCACAAGGAGCTCGAAGAGCCCCTCAAGGAGGTCCTGGACGTCACCTACGGCCTGATCGTCTATCAGGAGCAGGTGCAGAAGGCCGCCCAGATCATCGCCGGCTACTCGCTCGGCGAGGCCGACATCCTGCGCCGCGTGATGGGCAAGAAGAAGCCCGACGAACTGGCGAAGAACTTCACCATCTTCCAGGCCGGCGCCCAGAAGAACGGCTACAGCGACGAGGCCATCCAGGCGCTGTGGGACGTCCTGGTCCCGTTCGCCGGATACGCGTTCAACAAGGCCCACTCCGCCGCCTACGGCCTGGTGTCGTACTGGACCGCCTACCTGAAGGCCAACCACCCCGCCGAGTACATGGCCGCGCTGCTGACCTCGGTCAAGGACGACAAGGACAAGTCGGCGATCTACCTCAACGAGTGCCGCCGCATGGGCATCAAGGTGCTCCCGCCGAACGTCAACGAGTCGGTGCACAACTTCGCCGCCCAGGGCGACGACGTCATCCTGTTCGGCCTCGAAGCCGTGCGCAACGTCGGCACGAACGTCGTCGAGTCCATCATCAGGAGCCGCAAGGCCAAGGGGAAGTACGTCTCCTTCCCCGACTACCTCGACAAGGTCGAGGCGGTCGCCTGCAACAAGCGCACCACCGAGTCGCTGATCAAGGCCGGTGCCTTCGACACGATGGGCCACACCCGCAAGGGCCTCACCGCACAGTACGAACCGATGATCGACAACGTGGTCGCGGTCAAGCGCAAGGAGGCCGAGGGGCAGTTCGACCTCTTCGGCGGCGGCGACGAGGACAGCAGCGAGCCCGGCTTCGGACTCGACGTGGAGTTCACCACCGAGGAGTGGGAGAAGACCTACCTGCTCGCCCAGGAGCGGGAGATGCTCGGTCTGTACGTCTCCGACCACCCGCTCTTCGGTCTGGAACACGTGCTGTCCGACAAGGCCGACGCCGGCATCTCCCAGCTCACCGGCGGCGAGCACGCCGACGGCGCGGTCGTCACCATCGGCGGCATCATCTCCGGCCTCCAGCGCAAGATGACCAAGCAGGGCAACGCCTGGGCGATCGCCACGGTCGAGGACCTCGCCGGCTCCATCGAGTGCATGTTCTTCCCGGCGACGTACCAGCTCATCTCGACCCAACTCGTCGAGGACGCCGTCGTGTTCGTCAAGGGCCGTCTCGACAAGCGCGAGGACGTGCCCCGGCTCGTCGCCATGGAGCTGATGGTCCCCGACCTGTCCAACGCCGGCACCAACGCGCCCGTGGTCCTCACCATCCCCGCGACGAGGGTCACCCCGCCCATGGTCAGCAGGCTCGGCGAGATCCTCAGCCACCACAAGGGCGACAGCGAGGTCCGCATCAAGCTCCAGGGTCCGCGCAAGACCACCGTGCTGCGCCTGGACCGGCACCGGGTCAAGCCCGACCCCGCCCTCTTCGGCGACCTGAAGGTGCTGCTCGGCCCGTCCTGCCTGGCCGGCTGAAGCACCAGGCCGGGAACCGGCTGAACCACACGGCCGGCACCGGGCGAAACGGCACGGGCGAGAAGGGGCGCACCCGCGACGGGTGCGCCCCTTCTGTGTGCCTGGGCCTGAACCGGCCCTTTAGTTGTGGCCGTAGCGCTTCGCCTGTTTACGGCCCGAGTCGCCGGGGTCACCGGGGATGTGGGACACCGGCGCCTCGTGCATGTCCGGCGCCGTCTGCGACTGCTCGCGGGCGGGCATGTTCTGCGGGCCGCGGTTCTTCTGCGCGGGCTGCTTGCGGTTCTTGTTCTTGGCCATGGTGATCTACCTCCTGAGGGGGATCTAGGGGCCAGGGCCGGATTCAGATTCACATACGCCGACATCAGGCGCATGTCGGATAATTACCGTGTGTGACAGGGAAGGTGGGCGCGCGAGATCCGCAAACGCCACGCCGAAGATCGAGTTCGGGCCGTTAACCCCCGCGCGGTCGGGCAGACTCGAAGGAAGTCCGAAGCAAAGCCTCCCGGGAAGAGGGTGAGTCGCGTGGACCGCTGCATCGTCCTGGTGGACGCCGGATATCTGCTGGGGGCCGCCGCCAGCCTTCTCGCCGGCGAGCCCTCCCGGTCCCGGATCACCGTCGACCACACCGCGCTGATCCAGGCCCTGCGCGAACGCGCGGAGTCCGAGACCGGGCGCCCTCTGCTGCGCATCTACTGGTTCGACGGCGCGCCCGACCGCGTCCCCCAGCCGGAGCACCGCCGGCTGCGCGTGATGCCCCGGGTCACCGTCCGGCTCGGCGCCCTCACCCGCAGCGACGGACGCTGGGCGCAGAAGGGTGTGGACGCCGCCATGCACGCCGAGCTGACCGAGCTGGCCCGCAACCGCGCCTGCTCCGACGTCGTCCTCGTCACCGGCGACGGCGATCTGCTGCCGGGCATGATGGCCGCCAAGGAGCACGGCGTCGCCGTCCACCTGTGGGCCGTACAGGCCGCCGACGGCGACTACAACCAGTCCGAGGACCTCGTCGCCGAGGCCGACGAACGGCGGGTGCTGGACCGGGCCTGGATCACCCAGGCGGTGCGCGCCCGGGAACTGACCGGCGTGTGCGCGCCGCCGCCCGCGACCCGGCCCGAGATCGCCGCGATCCTTTCCGCGCCGCTGCCCGAGTCCGGGCTCGGCACGGCGGGCGAACGGCCCGCCCCCGACACCGGCCGCCCGCCGGCCGCGGCGGCGACGGAGAACGGCGCGCAGGAGCGGGTGCCCGCCGCCAAGGGCGTCCCCACGCCCAAGGACCTCGCCGCCCTGCGCGCTCCCGGCGCGCAGGCCGTGCAGCACCCGGCGACCGCGACCCTGCGCTGGTCCTCCGACAAGGGCTGGGTCGACCGGCCCGGCACGGTCTCCGAACCCCCCGAGATCGCCTCCATGCCGACGCTGGCCCAGCTGACCACCGCGGAGCAGCGCTGGGCCGACCGGGAGGAGGACATCACCACCGTCGGCGGCGACCCCTTCGAGGTGGGGCAGGTCTTCGCCCGCCGCTGGATGTCCCGGCTGGGCGACCAGAGCCATGTGCAGCGGCTGTCCACGATGTACCCGCGCATCCCGCACCGCGTCGACGGCGAGCTGCTGCGCTACGCCGCCCGGTTCGGCCTGCTCGCCCACAAGGACGACCAGATCGACGAGCACGACCGGTACGCCATCCGGGCCGGCTTCTGGCGCGAGTTCGACGTACCGGCCACGGCCGAACCCGCGGGCACGACGGACTGAGCCGCCCGCGACGGGCCGGCCGGGGTGAGTCCGGCACCGCCGGGTCGCGGGCCGGTGACCGCGCTCCGCCGCTGGCGGGTTCCGGGCGGCCGGGCCCGGCGGGCGGCTGAGCGGTCGCGGGGCGTGAGGGGAGTGAGCGGTCGCGCCACCCGTCGCGTCGCCCCCAGCTGAGCGCCGCCGCCCGGGACCGCGCGGGGGTGCGCCCGTCCGGCGGCGGGGCGGCCCCGTCCGGCGGCCGAACGGTCGCGCTGTGTGAGGAGGGCGAGCGATCGCTCCACCCCTCGCGAGCGCCACTGCCCGGTGCCCGCGTGGGCGCGCGCTCGCCCCGGCGCCGTGGGAAGCGGCCCCAAAGGCGAGTAAAGGGTGCGGACCCCGTACCCTCGTGGCTTGTGAGTACGCGCGCGGGACAGGCACTTCGTGGTGACGAGGTCGTACGCGTGCGCGGGCTCGGCAAGACCTACCCGGCCGTGAAGGGGCGGCGCGGCGCGGCGGGGACACCCGAGGTGCGGGCCACCGACGAGGTGGAACTGGACGTGCGCCGCGGCGAGATCTTCGGGCTGCTCGGGCCGAACGGCGCCGGCAAGTCCACCCTCGTGCGGCAGCTCACGGGCCTCCTGCGGCCCGACACGGGCAGCGTGGAGATCCTCGGCCACGACATCGTGCGGCACCCCGAGCGGGCCGCCCGGCTCCTCGCCTACCTGGGGCAGGAGTCCTCCGCCCTGGACGAGCTGACCGTCTCCCTCGCCGCCGAGACCACCGGTCGCCTGCGCGGCTTGGACGTGACCCGGGCGAGGGCCGAGCGCGACGCCGTCCTCGACGAACTCGGACTCACCCCGATCGCCGGCCGGGCCCTGAAGAAGCTGTCCGGCGGCCAGCGGCGCCTCGCCTGCTTCGCCGCCGCCCTCGTCGGCGAGCGTTCGCTGCTCGTGCTCGACGAGCCGACCACCGGCATGGACCCGGTGGCCCGCCGTGCGGTCTGGGCGGCCGTGGACCGGCGGCGGGCCGAACGCGGCACGACCGTGCTGCTCGTCACCCACAACGTCATCGAGGCCGAGACCGTGCTCGACCGGGTCGCCGTCCTCGACCAGGGCCGGGTCATCGCCTGCGACAGCCCCGCCGGGCTCAAGGAGCGGGTCGCCGGCGAGGTGCGCGTCGAGCTGGTGTGGCGGGACCGGGCACCGCTGGACGTGCCCGAGGTGGCCGTCCTGCGGGAGCGTGCCGTGGAGTCCGGCCGGCGCTGGACGCTGCGGCTCGCGCCCGAGGAGGCCCGCGCCGCCGTCGCGACCGTGACCGGCGGAGCCGCCTTCGCCGCACTGGACGACTTCACGCTCGCCACGCCCAGCCTGGAGGACGTCTACCTGGCGCTCGGCGGCGCGGCCCGGCAGGGTCTGGTGAGGACATGAGCGCGGGAGCCGCGGAATGCGTACGGGTGACCGTGGGGAAGAGGAGCAGCTCGTCGTGAGTGTCGTACCCGCGGAGGTTCTGCCGGACGGTGCCCGGACCGTGCCCGCCACGGCACCGGGTGCCGTGGCCGAGCTGGGCCCGCGCGCCCGGCTGTGGCCGTCGCTCGTGGCCGTCTACCGGGCCCAGCTGTCCCGGGCCCGGGTCGCCAGGATCCCGCTGCTGTTCGTGGCGACCTTCCAGTCCGTCGGCATCGCCGTGATGATGCGGGGCGTCGTCGACAGCACGAGCGAGGCGCAGTACGTGGTGGCCGGCTCGTCCGTGCTCGTCGTCGCCTACGTGGCGCTCAACCTGCTGTCGCAGTACTTCGGGCAGTTGCGGGCCAGCGGCGGCCTCGACCATTACGCCACCCTGCCCGTGCCGCCCGCGGCGGTCGTGCTCGGCGCGGCCGGGGCGTACGCGTCCTTCACCGTGCCGGGGACCCTGGTGACCGGCGTCTTCGGCTGTGTGCTGTTCGGGCTGCCGCTGTCCAACCTGTGGGTGCTGCTCGCGGTGATCCCCCTCGCGGGGGCCGCCCTGTCCGGTCTCGGCGCCGCCTGCGGGCTGCTCGCGCCCCGGCCCGAGCTGGCCACGCTGCTCGGACAGCTGGGCATGTCGGCGGCGCTGCTGCTCGGCGTCCTGCCGGCCGACCGGATGCCTGAGGCCGTACGGCTGGCGCGGGACCTGCTGCCCTCCACCTACGGCGTGGAGGCCTACGCCCGGACATTCGGGGCACACCCCGACTGGGCCGTGGTGCTCGTAGATCTGGGGGTGTGCGCGGGTGTCGGAGTGGTCTCGCTGGCGGTGGCGACCTGGGCGTACCGCCGGGCCGCCGTCCGGTGACGCGGCGCGCCGAGCGGCCTGGCACGATGTCAGGGTGACCGCACCGCTGACTCCGCCTCCACCGCCGCACGAGCAGTCCTCCCACCAGACCTGGCAGGCGCCGCCCGCCGGGACGGTCGGAGGCATGTACGAACAGGACGGCCCCGGGATGAAGACCGAAGTGCGGGAGGCCGGCGTGATCGCGGTGGCGGTGGCGCTGAGCGGTGTGCTCCTCGGGGCGCTGTGGTGGTGGCTGGCGCCGCACGTTCCCCTGGTCGGGCAGCATTCCGGCAACAGCTGGGTGGTGTATTTCAAGAACGCCGAGGACACCGAGGGCGAGCAGGCCATAGGCGTGGACGGAACGTTCACTCTGCTGGCACTGGCGTTCGGAGTCGTCAGCGCGGTCGCGGTGTTCCTGCTGCGACGGCGCGGCGGGGTGCCGCTCGTGGCGGCGCTGGGGCTGGGCGGGCTGCTCGGGTCGGTGCTGGCGTGGCGGCTGGGCGTGTGGATGGGGCCCGACACCGACGTGATCGCCCACGCGAAGGCGGTGGGGGCGGGGGTCGCCTTCTCGACGCCGCTGAAGCTGGGGGCGAAGGGGGCGTTGCTGGCGTGGCCGCTGGCCGCGGGGGTGGTGCATCTGGGGCTGACGGCGCTGTTCGGGCCGCGGGACCCTGAGCTGGAGGTTCCCGGTGAGGGTGGGTACGGGGGGCCGCCCGCGTAGGTTTCTCGCCCCCGCCGCCCCTACCCGTCCCGTCCTCCGGGGGCTCCGCCCCCGGGCCCCCGGTATCGGCCTTCGGCCTCGTCCTCAAACGCCGGACGGGCTGGAGGTGCGGCCCACCGGTGCCATCGTGGCGCTGGTCAGTGCTGCCAGGGTCGCCGGAGCCAGCTCCACCTCCATGCCTCTACGGCCCGCCGACACGCAGATCGTGTCGTGGGACCGGGCCGAGTCGTCCAGGACCGTGGGGAGTCTCTTGCGCTGGCCGAGGGGGGAGATGCCGCCGCGGACGTAGCCGGTGGTGCGTTCGGCGAGGGCGGGGTCGGCCATCGTGGCGCGTTTGCCGCCGACCGCCGCCGCCAGGGCCTTGAGGTCGAGGGAGCCGGAGACCGGGACCACGGCGACCGTCAGACTGCCGTCGACGTCGGCCACGAGCGTCTTGAACACACGGTCGGGGGAGACACCCATCGCCTCGGCCGCCTCCTCGCCGTAGGAGGGGTGGGCGGGATCGTGGTCGTAGGAGTGGACGGTGAAGTCCGCGCCCGCCGCCGTCAGGGCCACCGTGGCCGGGGTGCCGCCGGCCTGCTGCTTCTTCGCCTTCTTGGCCATCGCTCCCTCAGTTCAGACTCGTCGGCGCCCGCGTCAGCTCGAACGCGGGCAGCGAGGGCAGGCTACGGATGATGGCCGTCTCCGCGCGCAGGAGTCTCAGCTCGTCCCGCAGCCGGGACGCCGTGTCCGGGGCCTGCAGCAGCCGCTGTTTCGTCGGCGTGTCCAGCACCATCGCGGCGGCCACCAGGTACGACACCACGCTCGGGTCGTCCGGCAGGTCCGCCCCCGTGGACAGCGAGCGCTCGCGGGCGCCCGCCAGCCGCTTCTGGTACTGCCGGAACGCCCGCAGGACGCCCTCGGCGAGCGCGCCGGCCTCGTCGCCGGGCTCCTCCGTCAGCTCCTCCAGCTCCGCCGTCAGGAACGGACCCGAGGCGTCCACGGAGAGCAGCCGGACCCGGGTCGTGCCGGTCGCCAGCACCTCGAACGTGCCGTCGGCCCGCTCCCGCACGGTCGCCGCGTCCGCCACACAGCCCACCGAGTGGAGGCTCTTGAGCGGGTCGGGGCCGAAACCCGCGGCCGGGCCGCGGTCGGGCTGCGCCGTCGGATCGGGCATGCCCGGCTCACTCGGCGCCACCTCGTGGCCGTCGCGGATCGCCACGACGACGAACCGGCGCGGCTCGTCCTCGGGGGCCTTCAGAAGTTCGCGCATCATGGCGCGATAGCGCTCCTCGAAGACGTTCAGAGGAAGGACGAGTCCCGGGAACAGCGCCGAGTTCAGCGGGAAGAGGGGCAGACGGACGGTGGTCACGGCGCCCCAGCCTAATGGTCGTCGGCCGCTACGGAGCCCCGCGGGCCCGCCGCGGGGACGGGCACCGCCCCGGCGCCGGCCCCCGCCGCCCCCTCCCGGTCCGCCGCGGCCAGTTCCTCACGCAGCCGCAGGAAGTGGCCGAGCGGGTCGTCGGACTCCCGCTCCCACGGGAAGGACGTGGCGTAGGGGCCTGTCAGGCGCAGTTGGACGAGGGCCTCGCGGCGCCTGCCGAGCCGGACGAGGACGCAGGCGAGGAGGTTGCGCGTCTCGGCCGCGCAGGGGTCGGCGGCCGGCAGCCGCGCGGACAGGGCGGCGGCGCGGTCGGCCGCCGCGTCCAGCCGGGCGCGCGGCACCTCGGTGCCGCCCCCGACGGTCAGGTAGCCGAACGCGGCCCGCACCGGCAGCGCCTGCACCAGCGAGTCCGCCGGGGCGTCCTGCGCGGCCCGGTCGGCGAAGTCGAAGCACTCGCGGTGCGAGCCCCGCCACGAGGCGGCGAGGTAGCGCAGGGCGGCGACGTGGCAGCCGTAGTGGTGCGGGGAACGGCGTACCGCCGCCTCCCACAGCTCCCCGAAGTAGCCGTGCCCCGCCCGCGAGCCGCGCGCGTGGTCCAGGGCGATCCGCCACGGCACCGGGTCCCGGTCCTCGGCGCGGGCGGCGGCCGTGATCAGCGGGCTCACCTCGCGCAGCAGTTCCGCGCGGGCCGGCGAGGGCCAGGCCCGGTCCACGGCGAGCTGCGCCGCGACCAGCCGCAGCCCGGGGTCCCCAGGATCGGCCGCACCCCACGCCTCGAACCACTCCGGCCGCGACCGGGCGAACGCGGCGAGGCACTGCGCGTACCGGTCCCGGTCCTCCCACTCACGGGCACCCCGGGTGGCGGCGAGCAGCGCGGCGGCCGGCCCGTACTCACCCCGGCCGGCCGCGACCAGCGCGGGTGAGAGGCGGTCGTCGGCCCCGTCCAGGACGGGCTCGTCCTCGGCCGACGGCCGGCCGGCGAGCCGCGAGGCACGCCGGACGGACCGCGAGGAACGGAGGAACGCGGGCAGCAGAGCCATGGTGTCGACCATTGAAAGACCGCAGCTCACACCGACGCCAGAGGCTCCGGAAAACTCGTAGAAAGTTGTACGGGCAAAGGCCAAGGAGAGGTAAAGGGTGAGTGCCGCTCCCAGCACCTTTCAACGCCCTCCACAGGGGCGCCCCTATAGGGGCGCGGGGAACTGCGCGAGCAGCCACAACGCACCCGCACCCAACCCACGACCGAACCTGGCGTCAGCAGCGCAGCTACTTCCGCCGCAACAACCGCGTCGCGCCCGCCGCAACCGTCGTCGCCAGAATCCACCCCAACAGCACCATCACCGCCGCCAGCCACTGCCACGCTCCCCGCAGCTGCCACTGCCCCGCCTGGCCCAGGTCGATCACCGGCAGCAGCAGGTCCAGCGCGAACAGCGCCGGGCTCCAGGCCGGATGGCCCCCGGAGTTGATCGGCGGATGGTCGGCGTGCGCGAACGCGAGTGTGCCCGCCGCCCACAGCACCGCCATCCACACCGCCGCCCGGCCCGGCCGGTATCCGTACGCCACCGTCCAGTCCTGGAGGTAGCCCCAGAACTTGCCGGCCAGCGGCAGCGTCTCGCGCCGCCGGCGCTGCCGGGCGAGCAGCACCTCGCGCGCGTCCTCGTCCTCCCCGGCGGCGCGCAGCACGGCCGCCAGCCGCTCGTACGGCTCCGGGTTGTACTCGGCGGTCGCCGCGGCCACCCAGTCCAGGCGCCGGTTCAGCGGGAACGGCCCGCGCGGCACCAGCGCCTCGTACGTGAAGCCGCCCATGTGCAGATTGCCGGGGCCCGGCCAGCTGCTCGCGCGGTCCACCAGGGTGACGATCCGCGCCCCGGACAGCAGCACCTTGCCGCGCTGCGGCCGGTCCCCGAGGAAGCGCAGCTCGGGCGTCTGCACCCGGCGCAGCGACAGGTCCTGGTCGTCGGTGAGGACGAACCGGGCCCGCTCCAGGTCCACGGCGTCGCCGAACCGCCCGTCGTCCAGCCGTACCCCGCCCCGGCACTCGAACCGCTGGACGCGCGTCCCGCGTGCCGGGGTCGTCCCGCTCAGCCGGGGGCTGCCGACGCCGGCCGGGGTCAGGTACAGCGTGCGTCCGACGGTCAGCTGCGGCGCGTTCAGCGCGAGACGGGCGTAGGGGTTGGCCAGTTTCGCCCCCCGCAGGCTCAGCGAGACACCGACCTTGGCGCTGCGCAGACTGAACTCGCCGTGCGACTCCAGCAGTTCGGCCTGCAGGTCCTGGCCGACGGTCATGCCGTCCGCCGCTATGGACCGGCCGCTGCGGTCCCGGTGCACGACCGCCTGGTTGAGCAGCAGATCGGTGCCGATGTGCGCGTCGGTGAGCCGTACCCCGTTCTGGAAGCGGCAGCGCGGCAGATGCAGGTCACCCTCGGTGTGCACCCGGGCGGCCTCCAGGCGGGGCACCGAGCAGTCCACCAGGCGGACGGTGGTGAACCGGGCCTCGGGCAGCAGAACCTGCTGGTCGAAGCGGCAGCCCCGCATCTCGACGTACGGCGTGACGGTGCCGCCCGCCAGCTCCAGCGAGCCGGTGATCCGCACGCCCACGAGCTTCAGCGAGGACACCCGGCCCGCGAGCGCCGGCGGCCCGTCCAGCAGCAGCCAGCACACCACGCGCGCCCGCACGGAGCGCTCGGGGCCCCAGGGCTGCCCGCCGTGCGGATCGTCCACCTCCGCGTCCCCGCTGCTCAGGTCGTACACGCTGCCACTGCGGAAGGCCTGCCACATGCCCGCCTCGACCGCGGTCAGGTCGTCCGGCAGGCCGTCGGGCAGGTCCCCGACGCGCAGGCCGGTTCCCTCGGTCACCGCTGTTTCCTTCACTTCCCTCGATGTCCCACGCCGTCCCTCGACGGTCGTACAGCCGTGATGCCCGGTGAGTGACGGCCGGAACACAAGAGGTGAACGGGGACTCCCGGGTTTTGGCCAGGCTCTGTACCAGGGATTGGGCCGTCCCGCGTCCACGCTCTGTATCAGCCATTGATACGCGCGGACGGGTCGCTACCCCGGTCTGAGAGAATTGAGCACGTGATCTCCCGAATCGATCTGCGCGGCGACGCCCTCCCCGAGGGCCCCGCCCTGCGCGACCTGCTGCCCCGAGCCGACTTCGACGTCGCGGCCGCCCTGGAGAAGGTGCGCCCGATCTGCGAGGCCGTGCATCATCGTGGCGACGCGGCGCTGATCGACTTCGCGGAGAAGTTCGACGGAGTCCGGCTGGAAACCGTCCGGGTCCCCGAGCAGGCCCTCAAGGACGCCCTGGAGCAGCTCGACCCGGCCGTGCGCGCGGCCCTGGAGGAGTCCATCCGGCGCGCCCGCATGGTCCACCGCGCGCAGCGCCGCGCCACGCACACCACCCAGGTCGTGCCGGGCGGCTCGGTCACCGAGAAGTGGGTGCCGGTCGACCGCGTCGGGCTGTACGCGCCGGGCGGCCGCTCGGTCTACCCGTCCTCCGTGATCATGAACGCGGTGCCGGCGCAGGAGGCGGGCGTCCCGTCCGTCGCGCTCGCCTCGCCCGCGCAGGCCGATTTCGGCGGGCTGCCGCACCCCACGATCCTCGCCGCGTGCGCCCTGCTCGGCGTCGACGAGGTCTACGCGGCCGGCGGCGCCACCGCCGTCGCGATGTTCGCGCACGGCACCGAGTCCTGCCCCCCGGCCACCATGGTCACCGGCCCCGGCAACATCTGGGTGGCCGCCGCCAAGCGATACTTCACCGGGAAGATCGGCATCGACGCCGAGGCCGGTCCGACCGAGATCGCGATCCTCGCCGATTCCACCGCCGACCCGGTGCACGTGGCCTCCGACCTGATCAGCCAGGCCGAGCACGACCCGCTGGCCGCGGCCGTGCTGGTCACCGACTCCCTCGCCCTGGCCGAGGCCGTGGAGCGGGAGCTCGAACCGCAGGTCGCGGCCACCAAGCACGTCGAGGACCGCATCCGGCCCGCCCTGGCCGGCCGGCAGTCCGCGATCGTGCTGGTCGACGGCATCGAGGAGGGCCTGAAGGTCGTCGACGCGTACGGTGCCGAGCACCTGGAGATCCAGACCGCCGACGCCGCCGCCGTGGCCGACCGCGTCCGCAACGCCGGCGCGATCTTCGTCGGCCCCTGGGCCCCCGTCTCGCTCGGCGACTACGCGGCCGGGTCCAACCACGTCCTGCCCACCGGCGGCTGCGCCTGCCACTCCTCGGGCCTGTCGGTGCAGTCCTTCCTGCGCGGCATCCACATCGTCGACTACACCGAGGACGCGCTGGCCGAGGTCGCGCACCACGTGGTCACGCTGGCGGAGGCGGAGGACCTGCCCGCGCACGGCGCGGCGATCAAGGCACGGTTCGGGTGGAAGGTACCGGCGAGCAAGTGAACGACGTGAGAATCGACGATCTCCCCGTACGGGACGAGCTGCGCGGCAAGTCCCCCTACGGAGCACCCCAGTTGGACGTGCCCGTCCGGCTGAACACGAACGAGAACCCCTACCCGCTGCCCGAAGCGCTCGTCGAGCGGATCACGGAGCGGGTCCGCGAGGCCGCCCGGAACCTGAACCGCTACCCGGACCGGGACGCGGTCGAGCTGCGCACCGAGCTGGCCCGGTACCTGACGAAGACCGGCGGGCACCCGCTCGGCACCGAGAACGTGTGGGCCGCCAACGGCTCCAACGAGGTCATCCAGCAACTGCTGCAGACCTTCGGCGGACCCGGCCGTACGGCGCTCGGCTTCGAGCCCTCGTACTCGATGCACGCGCTCATCGCGCGCGGCACCGGCACCGGCTGGATCTCCGGGCCCCGCGGCGAGGACTTCACGATCGACCTCGCCGCCGCCGAACGGGCGATCGCCGAGCACCGCCCGGACGTCCTCTTCCTCACCACCCCCAACAACCCCACCGGCAACGCGGTCCCGCCCGCCACGGTCCTCGCGCTGTACGAGGCCGCGCAGGCCGCGAAGCCGACGATGGTGATCCTCGACGAGGCCTACATCGAGTTCAGCCACGGCGACTCGTTGCTGCCGCTGCTCGAGGGCCGGCCGCGTCTCGTCGTCTCCCGCACCATGTCGAAGGCCTTCGGCGCGGCCGGCCTGCGCCTCGGGTACATGGCCGCCCACCCCGCCGTCGTGGATGCCGTCCAGCTCGTCCGGCTGCCGTACCACCTGTCCGCCGTCACCCAGGCGACGGCCCTGGCCGCGCTGGAGCACACCGACACGCTGCTCGGCTACGTCGAGCAGCTGAAGGCGGAGCGGGACCGGCTGGTCACCGAGCTGCGTGCCATCGGCTACGCCGTCACCGAGTCGGACGCCAACTTCGTGCAGTTCGGCCGGTTCGAGGACGCCCACTGGGCCTGGCAGAAGATCCTCGACCACGGCGTGCTGGTCCGGGACAACGGCGTACCCGGCTGGCTGCGGGTCTCCGCAGGCACCCCGGAGGAGAACGACGCGTTCCTGGACGCGGTCCGTGAGCTGATGAAGGAGTTGTACGCATGAACCGCGTTGGACGCGTGGAGCGCACCACCAAGGAGACCTCGGTCGTCGTCGAGATCAACCTCGACGGCACCGGGAAGACCGACATCGCCACCGGCGTCGGCTTCTACGACCACATGCTCGACCAGCTCGGCCGGCACGGTCTGTTCGACCTCACCGTGAAGACCGACGGCGACCTGCACATCGACTCCCACCACACCATCGAGGACACCGCCCTCGCGCTCGGCGCCGCCTTCAAGCAGGCCCTCGGCGACAAGGTGGGCATCTACCGCTTCGGCAACTGCACGGTCCCGCTGGACGAGTCCCTCGCCCAGGTCACCGTCGACCTGTCCGGCCGCCCCTACCTCGTGCACACCGAGCCCGAGAAGATGGCGCCGATGATCGGCGAGTACGACACGACGATGACCCGGCACATCCTGGAGTCCTTCGTCGCCCAGGCCCAGGTCGCGCTGCACGTGCACGTACCCTACGGACGCAACGCGCACCACATCGTGGAGTGCCAGTTCAAGGCGCTCGCGCGGGCGCTGCGCTACGCCAGCGAGCGCGACCCGCGCGCGGCCGGCATCCTCCCCTCCACGAAGGGCGCCCTGTAAACCCATGAACGGTCTCTCGACCCTCCTGATCGTCGTCGGCCTCTTCCTGCTCGGCGGCATCGTCTCCTTCGTCAAGCAGAAGATGCCCACCAGCCTGATCGTGCTGCTGTCGATCGGCGCGGCCATGTGCCTGGTCGCGGGCGTCATGCGGCTGGAGGTGTGGAGTTGAGCAGCCCCAAGCGGGTGGTCGTCTTCGACTACGGCTTCGGCAACGTCCGGTCCGCCGAACGTGCTCTCGCGCGGGCGGGCGCGGACGTCGAGATCACCCGCGACTTCGACACGGCGATGAACGCCGACGGCCTGCTGGTGCCGGGCGTCGGCGCGTTCGCCGCCTGCATGAAGGGTCTGCGCGCGGCCCGCGGCGACTGGGTCGTCGACCGCCGGCTGTCCGGCGGCCGGCCCGTCATGGGCATCTGCGTCGGCATGCAGATCCTGTTCGCCCGCGGTATCGAGCACGGCGTGGAGGCCGAGGGCCTGGACGAGTGGCCCGGCACGGTGGAGCCGCTCCAGGCCGACGTCGTCCCGCACATGGGCTGGAACACCGTCGACGCCCCGGCCGACTCCCGGCTGTTCGCCGGCCTGGACACCGACGCCCGCTACTACTTCGTGCACTCCTACGCCGTCCACGACTGGACCTTGGAGACGCACCACGCGGCGATGGCGGCGCCCAAGGTCACCTGGTCCACGCACGGCAAGCCGTTCGTGGCCGCCGTGGAGAACGGCGCCCTGTGGGCCACCCAGTTCCACCCCGAGAAGTCCGGCGACGCCGGAGCGCAGCTGCTGAACAACTGGATCGGAACCCTCTGATGGCTTCGAAGCTCGAACTCCTCCCCGCCGTCGACGTCCGCGACGGCCAGGCCGTCCGCCTCGTGCACGGCGAGTCCGGGACCGAGACGTCCTACGGCTCCCCGCTGGAGGCCGCCCTCGCCTGGCAGCGTTCCGGCGCCGAGTGGCTGCACCTGGTCGACCTGGACGCCGCGTTCGGCACCGGCGACAACCGCGAGCTGATCGCCGAGGTCGCGAAGGCCATGGACATCAAGGTGGAGCTGTCCGGCGGCATCCGCGACGACGCCTCCCTGGCCGCCGCGCTGGCCACCGGCTGCACCCGCGTCAACCTCGGCACCGCCGCGCTGGAGACCCCGGAGTGGGTCGCCAAGGTCATCGCCGAGCACGGCGACAAGATCGCCGTCGGCCTGGACGTCCGCGGCACCACGCTGCGCGGCCGCGGCTGGACCCGCGACGGCGGCGACCTCTACGAGACGCTGGAGCGCCTCAACAGCGAGGGCTGCGCGCGGTACGTCGTCACCGACATCGCGAAGGACGGCACCCTGCAGGGCCCCAACCTGGAGCTGCTGAAGAACGTCTGCGCGGCCACGGACCGCCCGGTCGTCGCCTCCGGAGGCGTCTCCTCCCTCGACGACCTGCGCGCGATCGCCTCTCTCGTGCCCCTCGGTGTGGAGGGCGCGATCGTCGGGAAGGCGCTGTACGCGAAGGCGTTCACCCTGGAAGAGGCCCTGGAGGCGGTAGCCAAGTGAGTGATCTGCGACGCGTGCCGGGCGGCGGCCCCTGGGAGGAGCAGTTCGGCTACTCCCGCGCGGTGGAGCTGCCGAACGGCCTGGTGCTGGTATCCGGCTGCACGTCCGTCGTGGACGGGCAGATCGCCGGGGGCGGCCCGTACGAGCAGACGGTGAACGCCTTCGGTGTCGCGTTCACGGCGCTGGAGCAGCTCGGACTCGGCCGCAAGGACGTCGTCCGCACCCGCATGTACATCACCCACGCGCGGGACGTCGACGACGTCGGCCGGGCCCACAAGGAGCTGTTCGACGCCGTCCGGCCGGCCGCGTCCATGCTCATCGTCTCCGGCTTCGTGGACCCCAGTCTGGTCGTCGAGGTCGAGGTGGAGGCGTTCCGGGGAGGGGCGGCATGACGCTGGCCGTACGAGTCATCCCCTGCCTGGACGTCGACAACGGCCGGGTCGTCAAGGGTGTCAACTTCCAGAACCTGCGCGACGCCGGCGACCCCGTCGAGATGGCCAAGGTGTACGACGCCGAGGGCGCCGACGAGCTGACGTTCCTGGACATCACCGCGTCCTCGGGCAACCGCGAGACGACGTACGACGTGGTGCGCCGCACCGCCGAGCAGGTGTTCATCCCGCTCACCGTCGGCGGCGGCGTCCGCACCGCCGACGACGTGGACAGGCTGCTGCGGGCGGGCGCGGACAAGGTGGGCGTCAACACGGCGGCCATCGCGCGCCCGGACCTCATCCGCGAGATCGCCGAACGCTTCGGCCGCCAGGTCCTGGTGCTGTCGGTCGACGCCCGCCGCACGGAGTCCGGCTCCTTCGAGGTCACGACCCACGGCGGCCGCAAGGGCACCGGCATCGACGCGGTCGAGTGGGCGCACCGGGCGGCCGACCTGGGCGCGGGGGAGATCCTGCTGAACTCCATGGACGCCGACGGCACGAAGGACGGCTACGACCTGGAGATGATCGCCGCCGTCCGCAAACACGTCACGGTCCCCGTGATCGCCTCCGGCGGCGCCGGCGCCCTCGCCCACTTCCCCCCGGCGATCGACGCGGGCGCCGACGCGGTCCTCGCCGCCTCGGTCTTCCACTTCGGCGACCTGCGCATCGGCGAGGTCAAGGAGTCGCTGCGGGGGGCGGGGCATCCCGTGCGGTAGTTCGAACCGTCATTCTTGGTAGTGAACTCGGTAGTGATTATGGTGGTAGTGCCTCTAGGGTGCTCATATGCCTGGAATCACGATCGAGTTCACCGAGGAAGAGCTGGCCGAACTGCGCGCCGAGGCCAAGGAGCAGGGCGTCGCGATCAAGCGGTTGGCGCACGACATCCTGACCGAGGACGTGGTGCGCCGGCGGCAGAAGCAGCGGTTCGTCGAGGGGGCCTCGAAGTACGCCCGCGAGATCATGGCCGACTTCGAAGAGCGTTTCCCGGTGGGCCTGCGGTGACGCTCTACGTCGACGCGGGCTGGGTCCTCTGCGTCCAAGTCGAGGTCTCGCCGCCGAACACCCCCATCCGGGACTGGGGCGCTCTGCACTGTATGGCTGAGAGGCACCGATACGAGCGCATTGCGGGCGAGCCGTACTACGAGGAGATCCCGACGCGAGCGGCCACATTTCTGCACACCGCTCTGAGACTCCGGCCGTTCACGGACTACAACGCCTCGATCGGTATCGGATGCATCCGCTCCTACATGGAGGCGTCCGGGACGCCTGTCGATCCACGGCCCGGTGACTGGGCAAAACTCGTCGCCGACATCCGCAGCGACGAGGCCGACCTGATGGAGACCGCGCGCCTGCTGCGCGCCTGGGCCGAATGAGCCGGTGACCGACTCCGCCCGGCACAGCCGCTTCTGCCCGCACCATCCCTCCGCGTCCGGCCTCTGGTCCGGCCCGCTGCGCCGCGCGGAACTCCCGCGCCGAGGCTCAGGCGGCCGGCGGCCCGGTCAGCTGGATCAGATTGCCGACGGAGTCGTCGAGGACGGCGGCCAGGACCGGGCCCTGCTGCTGCGGGGGATGCGTGAAGCGGACACCCAGGGCGCGCAGCCGGCGGTACTCTGCGCGGAGGTCGTCCACACAGAACACGATGCAGGGGATCCCGGCTTCGTACAGCGCCCGGCGGAACGGCTCCGCGATCGGCCCGTCGCCCGGCTCCAGCAGCAGCTGCAGATCCGGCTGGGCGCCCTCGCGGGCGCCTACCGTGACGAACAGGGCACCCCCGCCGAGGTCCCGGTGCAGACGGGTCTCGAAGCCGAGGACGTCCGTGTAGAAGGCCTGCGCCCGGGCCACGTCGTCGACGAACACGCCGGTCATCGCGACCTTGATCACGGCCGGGCCGCCCTTCTCAGATGCCCAGCTGCTTCGACTCGTGCAGCCGGGTGATCGCGTCCTTGTCGCCCTCCAGCTCCACGTCCGCCGCGCTCTGCCGCCCGTACGCGAACATCAGCAGTTCCGACGCCTCACCGGTCGCCGTGACCACCGGCGTACCCCGCCGGGCGACCGCCGTCTGCCCGTTCGTGCGGCGCAGCACCAGACCCGTCGGCAGACCCCGGCCCATCAGCCGGGCGGTGCGCTCCAGCCGGGACCACAGGGCCTCCTGGAACACGGGGTCCAGCTCGCGCGGGGACCAGTCCGGCTGGGCCCGGCGGACGTCCTCCGCGTGCACGTAGAACTCGACGGTGTTCGCCGCCTCGTCGACCTGCTTGAGCTGGAAGGGCGAGAACCGCGGCGGCCCCGTCCGGATCAGCTGGATCAGCTCCTCGTACGGCTTCGCGGCGTACTCCTCCATCACCCGGTCGAGGCGCGACGCGAGCTGCTTGATCAGCGCGCCCCCGGCCGCGTCCGGGCGCCGCTCGCGCACCACCACGTGCGCGGCCAGGTCACGGGTCCGCCAGCCCTCGCAGAGGGTCGGGGCCTCGGGCCCGGCGGTTTCCAAGAGGTCGGCGAGCAGGAGCCGTTCACGCTTGGCGAAGGTCGACATACCGTCAGCCTACGACCGACCACTCGTCCCGCACAGTGGACACGGCCGTCACTGTCAGTGGCAGGCGGCAGAATGGGCACCATGACCAGCCTGCCCCCGCCCAGCAGCCTCGCCCCCGAGATCGCCGCGCGCCTCAAGCGCGGTGCCGACGGGCTCGTCCCCGCCATCGCCCAGCAGTACGACACCGGTGAGGTGCTGATGCTCGGCTGGATGGACGACGAGGCGCTGCACCGCACGCTGACCACCGGCCGCTGCACCTACTGGTCCCGCAGCCGCCAGGAGTACTGGGTCAAGGGCGACACCTCCGGGCACGTCCAGTGGGTGAAGTCCGTCGCCCTGGACTGCGACGCGGACACGCTGCTGGTCAAGGTCGACCAGGTGGGCGCCGCCTGCCACACGGGCGACCGCACCTGCTTCGACGCCGACGTGCTGACCGGGGACACCGGGTCCGTCGCACCGGCCCGGAATCAGTAGGGTCTGCCGCCATGGACCTCGAGACGTTCCGCAAGCTCGCCGGCGACCGGCGGGTCATCCCGGTCACGCGCAAGCTCCTCGCCGACGGCGACACCCCGGTCGCGCTGTACCGCAAGCTCGCCGCCGAACGCCCCGGCACCTTCCTGCTGGAGTCCGCCGAGAACGGCCGCACCGCGTTCCAGTGGTCCCGGTACTCCTTCGTCGGCGTCCGCTCGGCCGCCACCCTCACCTCCCGCGACGGACAGGCCCACTGGCTCGGCACCCCGCCCGTCGGCGTCCCCACCGACGGCGACCCCCTCGCGGCCCTGCGCGCCACCGTCCAGGCCCTGCACACCCCCCACCAGGAGGGCCTGCCGCCCTTCACCGGCGGCATGGTCGGCTACCTGGGCTACGACATCGTCCGCCGCCTGGAGAAGATCGGCCCCGGCGACCGGGACGACCTGGGGCTGCCCGAGCTGACCATGCTCCTCACCAGCGACCTCGCCGTTCTGGACCACTGGGAGAACTCGGTCCTGCTGATCGCCAACGCGATCAACCACAACGACCTCGACACCGGCGTCGACGAGGCATACGCCGACGCCGTGGCCCGCCTCGACGCCATGGAGGCCGACCTCGGCCGCCCGGTCGCCCAGCCCCCCGCCCTGCTGCCGCCCTCCGAGCTGCCCGAGTACACGGCCCGCTGGGGCGGCCCCGACTTCCAGGCCGCCGTCGAGGACATCAAGGAGCGCATCCGGGCCGGCGAGGCCTTCCAGGTCGTCCCCTCCCAGCGCTTCGAGACGCCGTGCACCGCGAGCGCCCTCGACGTCTACCGCGTCCTCAGGGCCACCAACCCCTCGCCGTACATGTACCTGTTCCGCTTCGACGGCTTCGACGTCGTCGGCTCCTCGCCCGAGGCCCTCGTCAAGGTCGAGGACGGGCGCGCGATGGTGCACCCCATCGCCGGCACCCGGCACCGCGGCGCCACCCCGCAGGAGGACCAGGCCCTCGCCGAGGAACTCCTCGCCGACCCCAAGGAACGCGCCGAGCACCTCATGCTCGTCGACCTCGGCCGCAACGACCTGGGCCGGGTCTGCGAACCGGGCTCGGTGGAGGTCGTCGACTTCATGTCCGTCGAGCGGTACTCGCACGTGATGCACATCGTCTCCACCGTCACCGGCCGCGTCGCCGAGGGCCGTACGGCGTTCGACGTGCTCACCGCCTGCTTCCCCGCGGGCACGCTCTCCGGCGCCCCCAAGCCGCGCGCGATGCAGATCATCGACGAACTGGAGCCGTCCCGGCGCGGACTGTACGGCGGCTGCGTCGGCTACCTGGACTTCGCGGGCGACTCCGACACCGCCATCGCCATCCGTACGGCCCTGCTTCGGGACGGCACGGCCCACGTGCAGGCGGGCGCCGGCATCGTCGCCGACTCCGACCCGGTCGCGGAGGACACCGAGTGCCGCAACAAGGCGGCGGCCGTCCTCCGCGCGGTCCACACGGCCAACCGGCTCGGGTCCGAGCGACGCCAGGAGCCGCGTTGACATGCCCCGGGTGACCGTTCGCCCGGGGGTCAGGCGATAGTGGAGTACGTGACTGCCGTACCTCACCCCCGTTCCGAAGCCGCCGCACCCGACCGGTCCGGCCGCCGGAGCCTCGCCCTCGCCCTGCTGTGCGGGGCCCTCGGCGCAGCCGTGGCCCTGCTCGCGACCCGGCAGCGCTGGGCGGAGGGCACCGCCTCGGTGGCCGGCGGCGCCTTCCCGCTGACCGCCAAGGGCAGCGACGTCACGGGCGTCCCCGCCGCCCTCGCCATCGTGGGCCTGGCCGCGCTCGTCGCCGTGTTCGCCGTCCGCCGGGCCGGCCGCCTCGTCGTCTCCGGGGTGCTCGCCCTGTCCGGCGTCGGCATCGTCGTCGCCGCGCTGCTCGGCGCCTCCGACAGCTCCGCGCTGGACGAGAAGGCCGCCCGGGCCAGCGGCGACACGTCCGCCACGGTCGCCACGCTCAGCCATACGGGCTGGCCCTGGGTCGCCGTCGCCGGCGGCGCCCTGATCCTGCTCGCCGGGCTGCTCGCCCTGCGCTACGGCCGCCGCTGGCCCGCCATGTCCGGCCGCTACGAGCGCGGCACCGACCGCCCCCGCCGCCGGCCCCGGCCCGCCGACCCCGAGCGCCCCGAGGAGATCTGGAAGGCCCTGGACCGGGGCGAGGACCCCACCGGCACCTGAGCCGGTACCGCCCGGCCCAGGCGGCCGACCCGGCACCCCGCGGGAGCGCCCTCGCCGCGGTGTGGCGAACCAGACGCGAGCTGGAGGCCACCCCCGCTCACGGCACGCGCGGGCGTACGGGACAATGGACGACGAGCGTCCGGCTTCGGACAGTGCGGACGGGCTCGGAAACGCTACGACACGTACAAGCAACGAGGAGCAAGTCATGGCGGACAGCAGCCACGGTCACACCCCGGCCGCCTGGACCGGCGTCATCATCGCCTTCATAGGTTTCTGCGTCTCGGGCGCGTTCATGGTGATGGACCAGCCGGTCGGCTTCTGGGCGGGCATGGTCCTCGTGATCGGCGGCGCTGTCGTGGGCGGCATCATGCGCCTCATGGGCCTGGGCCAGCAGAAGCGCCCCCACACCGGCCGGCGCACCACGCCCGCCGCGACGCGCGAGCCGGCCGGCGCCGAGAGCTGAGCGCGAGACGCCTCCCGAGGGGCGGTCCGGCATCCCACGAGGGATGCGGGCCGCCCCTCGCGCGCGTCCCGGGCACGGGCGGGGCAGAATGCCTGCGTGACCGCCGACAGCCGTACCCCCGCGCGCATGGCTCCACAGACCGCCGTACCCCCGGCGCCGTACGCCGCCCCGCAGCCGGTCCCGTACGCCGTCCCCCGTCCGGGCCCGTACGCCGACCGGCCGTACGCAGGCCCGCCCCAGGGCCCGCCCGGCTCCCTGTGGAGCCGGCTCGCCGTGCCGGCCGGGCTGCTCGCGGCCGTCGCCGGGGCGTTCGCGTACGTCGGCTCCGTCGACCCGAACCACCCCGGGCACTACCCGGTCTGCCCGCTGTACGCGTTCACCGGGCTGTACTGCCCCGGCTGCGGCGGTCTGCGCAGCGCGCACGCGTTCATCCACGGGGACTTCCTCGCCGCCTTGCGGGACAACGTGTTCGGCGTGGCCGCCTACCTCGGGTTCGCGGTGCTGTGGGTCGTCTGGGTGGCGCGCGCGGTCCGCGGGCGGCCGATGCGGCTGCAGCTCGGTACCCGGCAGATGTGGGCCGTCGGGGCGGTGCTGATCGTCTTCTCGGTGGTCCGGAACCTGCCGTTCGGCGGCTGGCTGCATCCTTGACGCGGCGGTGAACGTCCAGGTACTGGGACCGCCGTCCACCGGATGCGGGGCCTTTGCCGACCTCCGGATACCATCGCAGTGACCACGGGTTTTCACACCTTGAAGGAACAACCGTCTGAAAGGGGGCCGCTCGCGTGAGTGTGCTCGACGAGATCCTCGACGGAGTCCGTGCCGACCTCGCGGAGCGGCAGGCGCGCGTCAGCCTCGACGAGCTCAAGGAGCGTGCCGCCAACGCCCGGCCCGCCAAGGACGGGGTCGCCGCGCTGAAGGGCGACGGCGTCAAGGTCATCTGCGAGGTCAAGCGCTCCAGCCCCTCCAAGGGCGCGCTCGCCGCGATCGCCGACCCCGCCGCGCTCGCCGGGGACTACGAGGCGGGCGGCGCCGCCGTCATCTCCGTGCTCACCGAGCAGCGCCGCTTCGGCGGCTCGCTGGCCGACCTGGAGGCCGTCCGCGCGCGCGTGGACATCCCGGTCCTGCGCAAGGACTTCGTCGTCACCTCGTACCAGCTGTGGGAGGCCCGCGCGTACGGCGCCGACCTCGTGCTGCTGATCGTCGCGGCGCTGGAGCAGCCGGCCCTGGAGTCGCTGATCGAGCGGGCCGGGTCCATCGGGCTGACCCCGCTGGTCGAGGTGCACGACGAGGACGAGGTCGAGCGCGCCGTGGACGCGGGCGCCCGGGTGATCGGGGTCAACGCGCGGAACCTGAAGACGCTGGAGGTCGACCGCGGGACGTTCGAGCGGGTCGCCCCGGAGATCCCGGACCACCTGGTGCGGGTCGCCGAGTCGGGGGTGCGGGGACCACACGACCTCATCGCGTACGCCAACGCGGGCGCCGACGCCGTACTGGTGGGCGAGTCCCTCGTCACCGGGCGCGATCCCAAGGCCGCCGTGTCCGACCTGGTCGCCGCCGGTGAGCATCCCGCGCTGCGGCACGGGCGCGGCTGAGCGTTCGGTAGGCTGTCGCCGATGAAGCTTCCGGTCACCTCCCTGGCGCCGCGGGACCCGTATGCCCGCCTCGCCCGGGGCTGCCGGCCCCGCGGCTGCCGGGCTCCCGCACGGCGGGTGCACGGGCGCCGGGTGCGGTATGTGATCGGCGACGAGCCGGGCCAGGTGAACGGGATGCGATGGCGTACGGCCGCGTGCGCGCCCCTCGTGGGGCTCCGCCCCTCGAACCCCCCGGCCTCGCCCACCCACCACCCGACTCGGTCGGCTGAGAGGGCACCGGCCCGGGTTTCCGCCCCGGTCGGCTGAAAGGGCAGCGGCCGGGCACCGCCGCGCACGCGTACCCGCAGTCCATGTTCCGTACGCCCCTGCGAGGTATCCGTATGTCCAGTGAGTTCTTCATCCCCGACCCGGAGGGTCAGGTCCCCACGCCCGAGGGCTACTTCGGCGCGTTCGGCGGCAAGTTCATCCCGGAGGCCCTCGTCGCCGCCGTGGACGAGGTCGCCGTCGAGTACGACAAGGCCAAGTCCGACCCCGAGTTCGCCCGTGAGCTGAACGAGCTGATGGTCGACTACACCGGCCGTCCCAGCGCGCTGACCGAAGTGCCGCGGTTCGCCGGGCACGCCGGCGGCGCCCGGATCTTCCTGAAGCGGGAAGACCTCAACCACACCGGCTCCCACAAGATCAACAACGTCCTCGGCCAGGCCCTGCTCACCAAGCGCATGGGCAAGACCCGGGTCATCGCCGAGACCGGCGCCGGCCAGCACGGCGTGGCGACGGCAACCGCCTGCGCGCTGTTCGGCCTCGACTGCACCATCTACATGGGCGAGATCGACACCGAGCGGCAGGCCCTCAACGTCGCCCGCATGCGCATGCTCGGCGCCGAGGTCGTCGCCGTGAAGTCCGGCAGCCGCACCCTCAAGGACGCCATCAACGAGGCGTTCCGCGACTGGGTCGCCAACGTGGACCACACGCACTACCTGTTCGGCACGGTCGCGGGCCCCCACCCCTTCCCGGCGATGGTCCGCGACTTCCACCGCGTCATCGGCGTCGAGGCGCGCCGGCAGATCCTGGAGCGCGCGGGCCGCCTCCCCGACGCCGCCGTCGCCTGCGTCGGCGGCGGCTCCAACGCCATCGGCCTCTTCCACGCCTTCATCCCCGACGCGGGCGTACGCCTCATCGGCTGCGAACCCGCCGGTCACGGCATCGAGACCGGCGAGCACGCCGCCACCCTCTCGGCCGGCGAGCCCGGCATCCTGCACGGCTCGCGGTCGTACGTCCTCCAGGACGACGAGGGCCAGATCACCGAGCCGTACTCGATCTCGGCCGGCCTGGACTACCCGGGCATCGGCCCGGAGCACTCCTACCTCAAGGACAGCGGCCGCGGCGAGTACCGCGCGGTCACCGACGACGCGGCCATGCAGGCCCTGCGCCTGCTGTCACGCACCGAGGGCATCATCCCGGCCATCGAGAGCGCCCACGCCCTCGCCGGCGCCCTGGAGGTCGGCCGGGAACTGGGACCGGACGGGCTGATCGTCGTCAACCTGTCCGGCCGCGGCGACAAGGACATGGACACAGCCGCCCGGTACTTCGGCCTCTACGACACCGACGCCGAGGTCGCGGCCGACGCGGCCGACACCGCAGAGATCGAGGGGGACGCCAAGTGAGCGGGAACATTCAACTCCTGACCGACACCCTCGCCGCCGCCAAGGCCGAGGGCCGGGCCGCGCTCATCGCCTACCTGCCCGCCGGGTTCCCGACGGTGGACGGCGGCATCGAGGCCGTCAAGGCGGCCTTCGACGGCGGCGCCGACGTCGTCGAGGTGGGCCTGCCGCACAGCGACCCGGTCCTGGACGGCCCGGTCATCCAGACTGCCGACGACATCGCGCTGCGCGGCGGCGTCAGGATCGCGGACGTCATGCGCACCGTCCGGGAGGCCCACGAGGCCACCGGCAAGCCGGTCCTGATCATGACGTACTGGAACCCCATCGACCGCTACGGCGTCGAGCGCTTCACCGCCGAACTCGCCGAGGCCGGCGGCGCCGGCTGCATCCTGCCCGACCTGCCGGTCCAGGAGTCCGCGCTGTGGCGGGAGCACGCCGACAAGCACGGCCTCGCGACCGTGTTCGTCGTCGCCCCCAGCAGCAAGGACCAGCGGCTCGCGCAGATCACCGCGGCCGGCAGCGGCTTCGTCTACGCGGCCTCCCTCATGGGCGTCACCGGCACCCGCGAGTCCGTCGGCGCGCAGGCCCAGGACCTGGTGGAACGCACCCGGGCCACCGGCACCGACGTGCCGGTCTGCGTCGGTCTCGGCGTCTCCAACGCCGCCCAGGCCGCCGAGGTGGCCGGCTTCGCCGACGGCGTGATCGTCGGCTCGGCGTTCGTGAAGCGCATGCTGGACGCCCCCGGCCACGCGGCCGGCCTCGACGCCGTCCGCGCGCTCGCCGGGGACCTGGCGAAGGGCGTGCGCGGACAGGGGTGACGGATATTCGGTCACTCGAACGGGTGGACCTTGGACCGGGGAGGCGCGCTGCGCCTCCCCGGTTCGTTCTGGGGGTGTGAGCGAGAAGAACCGTGACGGAAAGCGCACCGCCCGGGAGCGGCTGGCGGTCGAGCGCGAGAAGCAGAAGTCCGCGGAGAAGCGGCGGCGCACGCTGATCGTGGGCGCGAGCGTGGTCTGCGTCCTCGGCCTCGCGGCGGTGATCGGCGTGGTCGCCGCGAACGCCGGCAAGGACAAGGGCAGCAGCGCCGGACCGGTCGTCGCACCCTCCGGCGCGCAGGGCAAGGACAGCCTCGCGATCCCCGTCGGCAAGGACAGCGCCAAGTCCACGCTCACGGTCTGGGAGGACTTCCGCTGCCCGGCCTGCAAGGCCTTCGAGACGGCGTACCGGCCGACGCTGCACGAGCTGGCGGACTCCGGCAAGCTCAGGATCGAGTACCACCTGGTCCGGCTGATCGACGGCAACACCAACGGCAAGGGCTCCCTGCACGCGGCGAACGCGGCGGCCTGCGCCCAGGACGCCGGAAAGTTCCGCGACTACCACGACGTGCTGTACGAGAACCAGCCCGAGGAGAGCGATGACGCCTTCGCGGACGACGCCAAGCTGATCCAGCTGGCCGGCAAGGTGCCCGGCCTGGACACGCCCACGTTCCGGGCCTGCGTCAAGGACGGCAGGCACAACGCCTGGGTGAACAAGTCGCACCAGGCGTTCGAGGCCGGCAAGTTCGGCGGCACGCCCACGGTGCTGCTCGGCGACAAGAACATCTACCAGGACCAGACGATGACCCCGGCCAAGCTGAAGCAGATGGTGGAGGCGGCCGACCAGGGGTGAGGGAAATCCAGAGGATTCTCATGTCCCTGTTATGGAGCCGTAGCCGGGCTGGTTGTCGTCGCCCCCGCCCGGCACGGTAGCGTCGACCTTGCCATGGAACTTGCCTACATTCCCAGCCCGTCGCACGGGGTGCTGTACCTCGGCCCCATTCCGCTGCGCGGGTACGCCTTCTGCATCATCATCGGCGTCTTCCTCGCCGTCTGGCTCGGCAACAAGCGCTGGGTCGCCCGCGGCGGCCGGGCCGGCACGGTCGCCGACATCGCGGTCTGGGCCGTCCCCTTCGGCCTGGTCGGCGGCCGGCTGTACCACGTGATCACGGACTACGAGCTGTACTTCAGCCCCGGCCGTGACTGGGTGGACGCCTTCAAGGTCTGGCAGGGCGGCCTCGGCATCTGGGGCGCGATCGCGCTCGGCGCGCTCGGCGCGTGGATCGGGGCGCGGCGCCGGGGCATTCCGATGCCCGCGTACGCCGACGCCGTGGCGCCCGGCATCGCCTTCGCGCAGGCCTGCGGCCGCTGGGGCAACTGGTTCAACCAGGAGCTGTACGGGCGCGAGACGCACGTTCCGTGGGCGCTGCACATCACGTCCTCCGAGGGCGGCCGGGTGCCGGGCTACTACCACCCGACCTTCCTGTACGAGTCCCTGTGGTGCATCGGCGTCGGCTTCCTGGTCATCTGGGCCGACCGCCGCTTCAAGCTGGGCCACGGGCGGGCCTTCGCCCTGTACGTCGCGTCCTACTGTGTCGGCCGGGGCTGGATCGAGTACATGCGCGTCGACGACGCCCACCACATCCTCGGCCTCCGCCTGAACGACTGGACCGCGATGATCGTGTTCCTGCTCGCGGTGACGTACATCGTGGTGTCCTCGAAGCTGAGGCCGGGCCGGGAGGCCGTGGTCGAGCCGGGTGCCTCCGGCGGTTCGGCCGAGGGGGCGGATGTCGCCGGCGGTGAGTCCGAGGGTGACTCCGTCGGAAAGGCCGGTGAGGAGCCCGAGTCCGAGTCTGGCTCCGAACCCGAGTCGGAGTCCGATTCGGCAGAGGCCAAGGACGAGGCCGCTTCGGCGCCGAAGAAGAGCTGAGCGCTACTGCTTGCACGACGCTGAGGGCGCCCCGGGTCATCCGGGGCGCCCTCAGCGTTCGCGAGGGGGTGCCGCCGGGTCCGGCACCGCAGGTCCACGCCGCCGTGGCGTGATGAAGGTGGGCGGGGTCGAGGGGGAGGCGGGCGGGGCCGGCCCGGGGGAGAGGGCGCAGGGCGTGGGTCGGCGTGGCGGCTGGGCGGCGCGGTGGGGGAAGCCGGCCGCTCATGATCTGGTGGCCAGGGAGAGGGTGCGGTGGGCTGTGGCCACTACTGCCGCGTCGATGAAGCGGCCGTCGGGGAGGGCTTGGGCGCCCTCGGTTGTCGTCGCCGCCTTGATGATCTCTTCCGCCTGTTCGATCTCGGCAGGGCCGGGGAGGTAGGCCCGGCGGATCACCGGCAGTTGGCGGGGGTGGATCGCCGCCCGGCCCAGGAAGCCGAGGGCGCGGCCGTGGGCGCAGCCGGCGGCGAGGCCGTCGAGGTCGCGGATGTCGGGGTGGACCGACTGGGACGGCGGGGCCAGGCCCGCCGCGCGGGCGGCGACGACCACGCGGGAGCGCGGCCAGTCCAGGCCCGCGTCACCCCGGACGCCCAGGTCGGCCCGCAGGTCGGCCTCGCCGAGCGCGATGCCCCGCACGGCCGGATGGGCGGTGGCGATCGCGTACGCCCGTTCGACGCCGAGGGCCGTCTCCAGCAGCGCGTACAGCGGGAGCGGGGTGGCCACGGCGACCCGCAGCACCTCCTCCGGGGACGTCACCTTCGGCAGCCGTAGCCCGGACACGCCCCGCAGGGACGTCAGGGTGGCCAGTTCCGCCTCGGCCCACGGTGTGCCCAGGGCGTTGAGCCGGACGTGGACCGGGACCTGCTGGGCCTCGCCGAGCAGCTCGGCGGTGGCGGCGCGGGCGTACTCCTTGCGGTCGGGGGCGACAGCGTCCTCCAGGTCGATCACCACCACGTCCGCGCCCGCCGCCAGCGCCTTGGCCACGACGTGCGGGCGGTCGCCGGGGGCGTAGAGCCAGGTCAGCGGGAACGGGGTCACAGGGCGCCCTCCTCGCGCAGGGCGCACAGGTCCGCCGGGGTCAGGCCCAGCTCGCCGAGCACGGCGTCGGTGTCGGCACCGTGCGGCCGGCCGGCCCAGCGGATCGTGCCGGGTGTCGACGACAGCCGGAACAGGACGTTCTGCATGCGCAGCGGGCCCAGCTCGGGGTCGTCGACGGTGGTGACCGTGTGCAGCGCCTGGTACTGCGGGTCGGTCATGACCTCGCGGACGTCCTGGACGGGCGCCACCGCCGCCTCCGCCTTCTCGAACGCCGCCAGCACCTCGGTGCGGGGCCGGGCGGAGACCCACGCGCCGACCGCCTCGTCCAGGACGTCGGCGTGCGCGGCCCGTTCGGCCCCGGTGGCGAACCACGGCTCGTCGATCAGCTCGGGACGCCCCACCAGTCGTAGCACCCGTTCCGCCACCGACTGCGCGGAGGTGGACACGGCGACCCAGTGACCGTCGGCCGTGCGGTAGGTGTTGCGCGGGGCGTTGTTCGCGGACCGGTTGCCGGTGCGTTCCTGGACGTAGCCGAGCTGGTCGTACCAGGTCGGCTGCGGTCCCAGCACGGCGAGGATCGGCTCGATGATCGCCATGTCCACGACCTGTCCCTCGCCGGTGCGCTCCCGGGCGGCCAGCGCGGTCAGCACCGCGTACGCCGTCGCCAGGCCCGCGACGGAGTCGGCGAGACCGAACGGCGGAAGCGTGGGCGGGGCGTCCGGCTCGCCGGTCACCGCCGCGAAGCCGCTCATCGCCTCGGCGAGGGTCCCGAAACCGGGCCGGTGTGCGTAGGGGCCGAACTGGCCGAAGGCCGTGACCCGGGTCAGGACCAGCCGCGGGTTGGCCGCGGACAGCACCTCCCAGCCCAGGTCCCACTTCTCCAGCGTGCCGGGGCGGAAGTTCTCGACGATCACGTCTGCGGTGGCGGCGAGGCGCAGCAGGGTGGCACGGCCGCCCCGCTTCGACAGGTCGAGGGTGATCGCGCGCTTGTTGCGGCCCAGCACCTTCCACCACAGGCCGACACCGTCCTTCGCCGGCCCGTGCCCGCGGGACGGATCCGGCCGCCCCGGATGCTCGACCTTGATCACCTCGGCGCCGAAGTCACCGAGCAGGGTGGCGGCCATCGGCCCGGCGAACAGGGTCGCCAGGTCCAGGACGCGCAGGCCGTCGAGGGGGAGGGGAGCGGATGTGGTCGCGCTCATGCGGTGTACTGCGCCTCGATCTCGGGGCGGTACGGCATCGACGCCGACGCGCCTTCCCGCTGCACGGAGAGAGCCGCCGCGGCCGCCGCCCAGGTCAGCGCCTCCCGCACCGGCTTCTCCTCGGCGAGGGCGACGGCGAGCGCGCCGGCGAAGGTGTCGCCCGCGCCCGTCGAGTCGACGGCGGTCACCTGCCGCGCGGGCACCACCAGCGGCTCCGTTCCCCGGGCCAGGTACAGGCTGCCGGCCTCGCCCAGGGTGACCACCACCTCCGGTACGAGGTCGAGCAGGGCGGCGGCCGCGGCGCGCGGGTCGGTGAGTCCGGTGAGGGTGACCGCCTCGTACTGGTTGGGCACCAACAGATCGGTCACCGCGAGCAGTTCGGGTGGCAGCGGCTGGGTGGGGGCCGGGGTGAGGACCGTACGGACCCCGTGCCGGTGGGCCGCCTGGGCCCCGGCGACGACGGCGGCGAGCGGGATCTCCAGTTGCAGCAGCAGTGCGTCGGCGGACGCGAGGACACCCTCGTCGCCGGGGGAGAGGTGGTCGACCGTGCCGTTCGCGCCGGGGATGACGACGATGGAGTTGCCACCCTCGTCGTCCACCACGATGTGCGCGGTGCCGGACGGGCCCTCGACCGTGCGCAGGAAGTCCGTGTCCACGCCGGAGTGTTCGAGAGTGGCGCGCAGCCGCACGCCGAACGCGTCGTTGCCGACCGCGCCGATCATCGAGACGGTGGCACCGGCGCGGGCGGCGGCGATCGCCTGGTTGGCGCCCTTGCCGCCGGGGACCGTGCGGAACTCCCGTCCCGTCACGGTCTCGCCGCGCTGCGGGGCCTTGGCGACATAGGTGACCAGGTCCATGTTCGTGCTGCCGAGGACGGCGATGTGGGTCATGTGCGGGTCGCCTCCAGGTGGGTGAGGTGGGCGAGGGTGTCGAAGCCGGTGCCGTCGAAGTCGGCGACGGTGGTGGCGAGACGGTTCTTCAGCGGGGTCCGCCAGCGGTCGGGGAGCGCGGTTGGAGTGCCCGCGAGGAGGCCGGCGATACTGCCGGCGGTCGCTCCGTTGGAGTCCGTGTCCCAGCCGCCGGACACCGCACGGCAGATGGAGCCGGTGAAGTCGCCGTTCGCGTGGGTGAGGGCGGCGGTGATCAGGGCGGTGTTGGGGAGGGCGTGCACCCAGTGGTGGGTGCGCGCGTAGGTGGCGTGGAGTGCGTCCACGACGTCGTCGAAGTCGGCCTGACGCTCGGCGAGTCCTACGGCGTGGTCGATCGCCCGCGCCAGCCGGGAGCGGGGCGGGACCACCGCGCGGCCCGCACGGAGGCAGGCGTGGACGTCGTGGGTGCCGGCGGCGGCCGTGGCGATGGTGGCCGCGATGAACATGGCCGCGTAGACGCCGTTGGCGGTGTGGGTGAGGGTGGCGTCCCGGTGCGCCTGCTCGGCGGCGGCCGCCGGGTCGCCCGGGTTCGTCCAGCCGTGCAGGTCGGCGCGGATGAGGGCGCCGATCCACTCCCGGAAGGGGTTGTGGTGGCGGGCGGTGTGCGGGGGTTCGACACCGCTGAGGAGGTTGCGCAGGGCCAGGCGTTCGGCGGTGAAGGTACGGCCGGGCGGGAGTTCGTCGAGCCACAGCGTGGCCACGTCGGTGGTGGTGAACGTCCTTCCGTGGCGCTGGAGGAGGAGAAGGTTGACGAGGGGGTAGTTGAGGTCGTCGTCCTCGGGCATGCCGTCGATGTTCTCGGCGAGGGAGGTGGGGGCCGAGCGGCGGTTCCAGGGGTGGGCGGTGAGGAGTTCGGCGGGGACGCCCCTTGCGGTGAAGTAGGTGGCCAGGGGCCAGTTGCCGGTGGCCTGTGCGAGGGTGCGGATGGCGTGGAGGGGGAGTTTCTCTACCGGTTTGCCGAGGAGGCAGCCGATGGCTCGGCCCAGCCAGGCGGCTTCCAGGGCGGGTTCCGGGGCGGCCGGGGCGGGGGTTGGGCGGGGTGCCGGTTCACTTGCCCGCGCTGGCGGGGTGCCTCCCCCACTCTCGGCTTCGCTCGAGCGGGGGGACCCCCACCGCCCACCCGTGCCGCCCGTTGCGGCACGCCTGCCCGCGGCTGCGGCGGCGGGCCAGTGCGGGCAGGCAGCCCTGATGGTGGGGAGGTCGGTGGGTTCGGATTCCGCCAGTGTGCTGGGGAGGTCGGCCAGTTCGTCCAGGAGGTCTTCCGCGAGTTGGCGGAGGTAGCGGGAGGCCCGGGTGGGGGAGGCGCCCGCTGCGGGTGGGGCGTCGGTGCCGCCTGCCGCTCGCCAGCGCGCCTCGATCCGGGACGGTTCGCGGCCGTCCAGGCGGGCCTGGTTCAGTTCGTGGCCGAGGAGGTCCTCCGGCTGGACCCAGGTCAGTCGGAGCATCTCGGGTCCCCGAGCCGGGCGAACGCCTCCTCGTGGGCGCGGCGCCGTCGTACGTCCCGTGCGAAGATCTCGGCCGTGACCTCGGTCAGGACCCGCGCCGGTTCCCACAGGTCCAGGCGGCTCGCCTCGGCCACCGGCTTCGACCACTCCTCGGGGACGGGCGAGCCCAGGGCTCCCGCGAGGGCACCGGCCATGGTGGCGATGGAGTCGCAGTCGCGACCGTAGTTGACGGCGCCGAGCACCGCGTGCCGGAAGTCGCCGCCGGAGACCAGCAACAGGCCCAGCGCGACGGGGAGTTCCTCGATGGAGTGGAGGCGGGAGGGGCGGCGGGCGCCGAGGGAGGGGGCGCGGTAGTCCGCGCCGACCGTGTCGTAGGGGGTCACCGCCTCGCGCAGCGGGACGAGCGCCGACTCGAAGTCGCCGTGCCGCGCGGCCACTTCGCAGGCCCTCTCGATCGCTGTGCGCGTCCCGTCCTTCGCGAGGGAGAGCGCGGCGGTCACGACCGAGTCCGGGGTCGCGCCGGGTGCCGTGGCCGCCGCGACCGCCGCCGCGAGGACACCGGCCGCCTCCCGGCCGTACGACGACTGGTGCGCGCCGGCGACGTCCAGCGCCTCGGCGTACGCGGCGGGCGGGTTGGCCGCGTTGACCAGGCCGACCGGGGCCATGTACATCGCCGCGCCGCAGTTGACGATGTTGCCGACGCCCGCTTCCCGGGGGTCCACATGCCCGTAGTGCAGCCGGGCCACCAGCCACTTCTCGGCGAGGAAGACGCGGTGCAGGGGGAGCGCCTCGGCCTCCAGTTCGGGGATCCAGCGCGGGTCGGTCATCAGGTCCGGGACGAGATGGTCGGCCACGGCGTAGGCGTCGAGGTGGTCGCGGACGCGGGCGTAGACCCGTACCAGCGCGTGGGTCATCAAGGTGTCGTCGGTGACGTGGCCGTCGCCCTTGTGGTACGGCGCGAGAGGGCGGGCGGTGCGCCAGTCCGCGCCGTGCCAGGGGCCGACGATTCCGTACACCCGGCCCCCGTGGCGTTCGAGGATCTGGTCCGGGGAGTAGCCCTCCACGGGGCCGCCGAGCGCGTCGCCGACGGCGGCTCCGACCAGGGCACCGGTGATCCGTTCGTCGAGCGTGCTCGACGGCAGCGAACCACCGCCACCGGGTCCGCTGTTTTCATCTCTTTTAGGCGTCATGCCCGGAATCATCCTCCCGGTCGGGCCGGTTGTGCGGCTTCCAGGAGTTCGGCGAGTTCCACCAGGTCGGTGCCGGTGAGGCGGGGCAGGGTGCAGCCGGGCAGGGTGCGGCAGGCGTCCCGCCAGCTCTCCGGAATCGCGGCGCCGCCGCCCAGGGCGCCGGTGAGGGCACCGGCCAGGGCGGGGGCGGAGTCGGCGACCCGGGAGAGGCAGGCGGCGGCCGGCACGGCCTCGGCGATGCGGCCCCGCGCGGCCGTGGTCAGGGCGAGGGCCACGGGGACGGTTTCGGCGGCGGCGATGCCGTAGCTGTAGACGTGGTCGACGATCTGGTGTTCCAGGAGGGGGACGAGGGCGAAGGGGGAGGGGCTGTCCTGGGCCAGGGCCATCGCGTTGCGGGCGTTGCGGCCGATCTCCGTCTCCAGGGGGAGTTCGGCGAGCGCCGCGAACACGCAGGCGTCCGTGTCCGCGCCGGAGAGGGCGAGTGCCAGGGCCGCCGCCATCGCCCGGGCGCCGTGGACGCCGTCGCCGTCCTGGGTGTAGCGGGCGTCGAACTCGGCGAGGTCGGCGGCGCGGGCGGGGTCTCCGGGGTGGGCGACGGCGAGGGCGCAGGCGCGGACGCAGGCGGCGTCGTCGAAGTAGTGCGGGTTGTCGTGGCCGGTGGCGGGCGGGCGCAGTCCGGTGGCGAGGTTGCCGAGTCCGGCGCGGACGGAGATGCGGGCGCGCAGCGGGAGGACGGCCGACTCGATCTCGGGGGCGCGGTCCGCCGCCGCGGCGACTTCCGAGGCGACGGCGGTCCAGGTCAGGTCGATGGCGGCGCGCATACGGCGATCCCGGCCGAGGTCGCCGAGGATGCCGTCGTCGCCGGCCCGCAGGACCGCTTCCGCGGCGAAGGCGGCCCATTCGGCGTCGTCGGAGGGGCCGAGGCGGAGGGGTTCCGGGGGCTGGTTGAGGGCGATCGGCACGGGGAGGGTGGTGGTCGCGTTCTGCTCGGCGAAGGTGTCCAGTTCGCGGGTGAGGCGGCGGGTCCACTCGGGCATGCGGGCGGCGCGGTGGCGGGCGGCGGGCCAGCCGGCGGCGTCGCCCGCGGCGAGGCCGAGGAGCAGCCCCTCGATACGACGCGAGCGACCCGGACCGCCGGTCACGACGCCCCCTCACTGTCCCCGTGCCCGGCGTTCCCGGCCCCCACCAGGGGGCTCCGCCCCGCCCGCCCATCACCCGACTCGTTGGGCTGAGAGGTGGGCGCCAGGGGTTCGGTGGGTTGGGAGGCGGCCGTCAGGAACTCGGTCGGCTGGGAAGTGGCGGGCTGCGGCTCGGTGGGATGGGCGGCGGGGGCATCGGAAGCGAGGACGAGGAACTCGCCGGGCTGGGTCCCGGGCGGCAGGAGTCTCGCAGGGGGAGTGGCCGAGGGCCGGGGACCGGTGGGGGAAGCGGCTGAGGGTAGGGGGCCGGTGGGCGGAGTAGCGGGGAACAGGGGGCCGCTGGCGGGAAGAAGGTCGCTGGGCAGCATGGCCCCGGTCGACGAAGCGACGGAAGGGTGGGAGACCGGGGGTGGGGCGGGGGTGGCTGCTGTCCACTTGTCACCCTCCTCCGGGACCAGGAGTTCGGCCACGTCCAGGATGTGGTGGCCGGACATGGAGGGGAGGCAGCGGCCGCGGGCCGGGCCGATCGCGGCGGACCAGTCGGGCGGGATCGCGGACTCGCCCCGGGTCGCGCCGGACAGGGCGCCCGCCACCGCGGCCGTCGTATCGGCGTCGCGGCCCATGTTGACGGCCGTCAGCACCGCTTGCCGGAAGTCGCCGTCGGCCGCCGCGTACGCGCCGAAGGCGAGGGCGACCGCCTCGGGGGCCAGATCGGTCCACGGATAGCCGCCGATGACCACCGCGGAGCGGACCGCGCGTTCGCCGCGGTGGGCGACCGCGGCGGCCCGGCGCAGCGAGCGGGCCGTCCAGGAGTCCTCGGGGATCGCGGCCAGCGCCGAGGCGATCACCACCGGCGGCGGCGCGCCCGTCATCGCCGCCGCCACGCCCGCCGCGACCGCCTGGCCGCCGTAGATGCCCTCGCCCTCGTGGCTGACCGAACCGTCGATCGCCACCAGCCGGGCCGCCTCTCCGGGGCGGCCCGCCGCGAAGACGCCGAACGGCGCCGCCCGCATCGCCAGTCCGTCGCTCCAGGCGTGCCGGTGCTGCGCCGAGATCGGCGCGGCGAGCCCCCGGCGGAGGTTCTCCAGCGTGCCGCGCTCGCTGAAGCCCGCCCCGCGGAACGGCCCCTCCGCCCGGTCGGCGATCCACTCGTGCCACGCGGCCTCCACATGGGCCGGCGTCAGCGCCGAGCCGTGCCGGGCCAGCAGCAGACCCGAGAAGATCGCGTACTCCGTGTCGTCCGTGCCCGACGGCCGCTCGGCGACGTACCCGGTGATGCGCCCCCAGCGCGCCCGGATCTCGGAGGGCTTGAGGTTCTCCGCCGGAGCGCCGAGGGCGTCGCCGACGGCCAGGCCGAGCAGTGCGCCGCGGGCCCGTTCGCGGAGTCCGGCGGCGTCCCCGGGTGCCGGAACCGGGGGGATGCAGGCGATCGATGCCATGGCGGCCTCTCCTTCAGGGCTCCACGACCCTTTGCGGATGTGTCCCACGGCGGCGGGCGCCCCAGCCCGCGCGCCCCCAGCGTCACCCGGTCGGCATCTGAGCATCCATGATCACGTATGAGCATCCAGCGCCCCGGGAGAGGTAAAAGCGCAGGTTAGTGGAGCCTTTCCTTGGTGGCGGCGCACGGATTATCGGCGTAAGTTCAGTGGAGTCGAAAAGTAGAACTCGTCCAAAGTTAGCTTTGGCTAAGCTTCCTGGGGGGGCCGCATGGCCATCATCGAAACCGAGGCCGCGCTCCACGAAGCGCATCGTGACAACCACACGCACCGCGACGTGAACGGCGGCTGGCTGCGCCCCGCCGTGTTCGGCGCCATGGACGGCCTGGTCTCCAACCTCGCCCTGATGACCGGCGTGGCCGGCGGCTCCGTGAGCCAGCAGACCCTTGTCATCACCGGCCTGGCCGGCCTCGCCGCCGGCGCCTTCTCCATGGCCGCCGGCGAGTACACCTCCGTCGCCTCGCAGCGCGAACTCGTGGAGGCCGAACTCGACGTCGAGCGCCGCGAGCTGCGCAAGCACCCGCAGGACGAGGAGGACGAGCTGGCCGCACTCTACGTGTCCCGCGGCGTCGAGCCCGCCCTGGCCCGGGAAGTGGCCCGGCAGCTGTCCCGGGACCCCGAGCAGGCGCTGGAGATACACGCCCGCGAGGAGCTGGGCATCGACCCCGGCGATCTGCCCTCCCCGCTGGTCGCGGCCGTCTCCTCCTTCGGCTCGTTCGCCCTGGGCGCCCTGCTCCCCGTCCTGCCGTTCCTGCTGGGCGCCACCGTCCTGTGGCCGGCCCTGCTCCTCGCCCTCGCCGGACTGTTCGGCTGCGGTGCGGTGGTGGCCAAGGTGACCGCGCGGAGCTGGTGGTTCAGCGGCCTGAGGCAGCTCGCGCTGGGCGGCGCCGCGGCCGGTGTGACGTACGCCCTGGGCACGCTGTTCGGAACGGCCGTAGGATGACGCGACCGGAACCTATGCGTGGAGTCGTATAAGTTCCCATTCCAACGGCTCATTACTCGCTGGTTTCGACTGCGTGACCACCGGGCATGAGCTGTAAGCGCAGTGGGCAATGACGCCTGCCGCGCTCCCCCTGGGGTGAGCGACGACGCTCCTCCCGGCCCTCCTTCCCGGGCCGACGGACACCGATCCGACCGATCTCGTCCGGACCGGTCCACCACATACTTTCCGCCACCGCGCGGAGCCATCGCGCGGAAGCCGCCGTGCGCGCACTACCCCGCACGCACCGTCGCGGCACCCGGCCGCACCCCCGTGCGATGTCCGCATGCTGGAACGGAGTATCCGATTCCCGAGATCCGCTCCATCATGTAACCTGCACCAAATTTCGCACTTCACGCAGAGGGCCAACGTCGTCCCTCGGCACCAGCACATGCCACATGACGACGACGGGAGAGCCGATGCGTACGCCGCGCCAGCCGTCCCAGCACTCCGTGAACGACCGCCCGAGCTGGTCTTTCATGGATGCTCGCCCTGCCGCGCAGGGTATGTACGACCCCCGCGACGAGCACGACGCCTGCGGCGTCGGCTTCGTGGCCACCCTCACCGGTGAGGCGAGCCACGCGCTGGTCGAGCAGGCGCTGACTGTTCTGCGCAACCTCGAACACCGCGGTGCCACGGGCTCCGAGCCCGACTCCGGCGACGGCGCCGGCATCCTCTCCCAGGTCCCCGACGCTTTCTTCCGCGAGGTGGCCGGATTCGAGCTGCCCGTGGCCGGTGCGTACGCCGTCGGTATCGCCTTCCTCCCGGAGGACGGCACCCAGGACGCCATCTCGAAGATCGAGACGATCGCGGCCGAGGAGAACCTCACCGTCCTCGGCTGGCGCGAGGTCCCCGTCGCCCCCGAACTGCTCGGTGCCACCGCCCGCTCCACCATGCCGGCCTTCCGGCAGGTGTTCGTCGGCGACGGTGGGAGCGAGGGCATCGCCCTGGACCGCAAGGCGTTCGTGCTGCGCAAGCGCGCCGAGCGCGAGGCCGGCGTGTACTTCCCGTCGCTCTCCGCCCGCACGATCGTCTACAAGGGCATGCTGACCACCGGCCAGCTGGAGCCCTTCTTCCCGGACCTGTCCGACCGCCGCTTCGGCTCGGCGATCGCGCTCGTGCACTCCCGGTTCTCCACGAACACCTTCCCGTCGTGGCCGCTCGCGCACCCGTACCGGTTCGTCGCGCACAACGGTGAGATCAACACCGTCAAGGGCAACCGCAACTGGATGCGCGCCCGCGAGTCCCAGCTGGTCTCCGACCTGTTCGGCGACAAGAACCTGGACCGCGTCTTCCCGGTCTGCACCCCGGACGCCTCCGACTCCGCCTCCTTCGACGAGGTCCTGGAGCTGCTCCACCTCGGCGGCCGCTCGCTGCCGCACTCCGTGCTGATGATGATCCCGGAGGCGTGGGAGAGCCACCGCTCCCTGGACCCGGCCCGGCGCGCCTTCTACCAGTTCCACTCCACGATGATGGAGCCCTGGGACGGCCCCGCCTGCGTCACCTTCACCGACGGCACCCAGGTCGGCGCCGTCCTCGACCGCAACGGTCTGCGCCCCGGCCGCTACTGGGTCACCGACGACGGCCTCGTCGTCCTCGGCTCCGAGGTCGGCGTCCTGGACATCGACCCCGCCAAGGTCGTCCGCAAGGGCCGCCTGCAGCCCGGCCGCATGTTCCTCGTGGACACCGCCGAGCACCGCATCATCGAGGACGACGAGATCAAGGCCGCCCTCGCCGCCGAGCAGCCGTACGCCGAGTGGCTGGAGGCCGGCGAGATCGAGCTGGGCGACCTGCCCGAGCGCGAGCACATCGTCCACACCCACGCCTCGGTCACCCGCCGCCAGCAGACCTTCGGCTACACCGAGGAGGAACTCCGCGTCCTCCTCGCCCCGATGGCCAAGGCCGGCGCCGAGCCGATCGGCTCCATGGGCACCGACTCGCCGATCGCCGCGCTGTCCGAGCGCCCGCGCCTGCTCTTCGACTACTTCACCCAGCTGTTCGCGCAGGTCACCAACCCGCCGCTGGACGCCATCCGCGAGGAACTGGTCACCTCGCTGCGCTCGTCGCTGGGCCCGCAGGGCAACCTGCTCGACCCGACCGCCGCCTCCTGCCGGTCCGTCGTGCTGCCCTTCCCGGTCATCGACAACGACGAGCTGGCCAAGCTCATCCACATCAACGCCGACGGCGACATGCCTGGCATGAAGGCCGCGACCCTGTCCGGCCTGTACCGGGTCTCCGGCGGCGGCGAGTCGCTGGCCGCGCGCATCGACGAGATCTGCGCCGAGGCCGACGCCGCCATAGAGAACGGCGCCCGCCTCATCGTCCTCTCGGACCGGCACTCCGACGCCGAGCACGCGCCGATCCCCTCGCTGCTGCTCACCGCCGCCGTCCACCACCACCTCATCCGCACCAAGCAGCGCACCCACGTGGGCCTGCTGGTCGAGGCCGGCGACGTCCGCGAGGTCCACCACGTCGCCCTGCTCATCGGCTTCGGCGCCGCCGCCGTCAACCCGTACCTGGCGATGGAGTCCGCCGAGGACCTGCTGCGCGCCGGCACCTTCATCGACGGCATCGAGCCCGAGCAGGCCATCCGGAACCTCATCTACGCCCTCGGTAAGGGCGTCCTGAAGGTCATGTCCAAGATGGGCATCTCCACCGTCGCCTCCTACCGCGGCGCCCAGGTCTTCGAGGCCGTCGGCCTCGACGAGGCCTTCGTCGAGAAGTACTTCAACGGCACCGCCACCAAGATCGGCGGCGTCGGCATCGACGTCATCGCCGAGGAGGTCGCCGCCCGCCACGCCAAGGCCTACCCGGCCTCCGGCATCGCTCCCGCGCACCGCGCGCTGGAGATCGGCGGCGAGTACCAGTGGCGCCGCGAGGGCGAACCGCACCTGTTCGACCCGGACACGGTGTTCCGCCTCCAGCACTCCACGCGCACCGGCCGGTACGACATCTTCAAGAAGTACACCGACCGCGTGAACGAGCAGTCCGAGCGTCTGATGACGCTGCGCGGCCTGTTCGGCTTCACCTCGGACCGCCCCTCTATCCCCGTCGACGAGGTCGAGCCGGTCTCCGAGATCGTCAAGCGCTTCTCCACCGGCGCCATGTCGTACGGCTCCATCTCCCGCGAGGCGCACGAGACCCTCGCCATCGCCATGAACCAGCTGGGCGGCAAGTCCAACACCGGTGAGGGCGGCGAGGACCCGGAGCGCCTCTACGACCCGGCCCGGCGCAGCGCCATCAAGCAGGTCGCCTCCGGCCGCTTCGGCGTCACGTCCGAGTACCTGGTCAACGCGGACGACATCCAGATCAAGATGGCCCAGGGCGCCAAGCCCGGCGAGGGCGGCCAGCTGCCCGGCCACAAGGTGTACCCGTGGGTCGCCAAGACCCGGCACTCGACGCCGGGCGTGGGCCTGATCTCCCCGCCGCCGCACCACGACATCTACTCCATCGAGGACCTGGCCCAGCTGATCCACGACTTGAAGAACGCCAACCCCAAGGCGCGCATTCACGTCAAGCTGGTCTCAGAGGTCGGCGTCGGCACGGTCGCGGCCGGTGTGTCCAAGGCGCACGCGGACGTGGTCCTGATCTCCGGCCACGACGGCGGTACGGGCGCCTCGCCGCTCACCTCGCTGAAGCACGCCGGTGGTCCCTGGGAGCTCGGCCTCGCCGAGACCCAGCAGACCCTGCTGCTCAACGGGCTGCGCGACCGCATCGTCGTCCAGACCGACGGCCAGCTGAAGACCGGCCGCGACGTCGTCATCGCCGCGCTGCTCGGCGCCGAGGAGTTCGGTTTCGCGACCGCGCCGCTCGTCGTCTCCGGCTGCGTCATGATGCGCGTCTGCCACCTCGACACCTGCCCCGTCGGTATCGCCACCCAGAACCCGGTCCTGCGCGACCGCTTCTCCGGCAAGGCCGAATACGTGGTGAACTTCTTCAAGTTCATCGCGGAAGAGGTCCGCGAGCTCCTCGCCGAGCTGGGTTTCCGCTCCATCGAGGAGGCCGTCGGCCACGCCGAGGTGCTGGACGTCGAGCGCGCGGTGAACCACTGGAAGGCGCAGGGCCTGGACCTCAAGCCCCTCTTCCACGTGCCGGACCTGCCCGACGGCGCCGTCCGTCACCAGCTGATCACCCAGGACCACGGCCTGGAGAAGGCCCTGGACAACGAGCTGATCAAGCTCGCCGCCGACGCGCTGGCCGCCTCGGACGCCACCGACGCCCAGCCGGTGCGCGCCCAGGTCGCCATCCGCAACATCAACCGCACCGTCGGCACGATGCTCGGCCACGAGGTGACGAAGAAGTTCGGCGGCGCGGGCCTGCCCGACGACACCATCGACGTCACCTTCACCGGCTCCGCCGGCCAGTCCTTCGGCGCGTTCCTGCCGCGCGGCGTCACGCTGCGCCTGGAGGGTGACGCCAACGACTACGTCGGCAAGGGCCTGTCCGGCGGCCGGATCGTCGTCCGCCCCGACCGGGGCGCCGACCACCTCGCCGAGTACTCGACCATCGCGGGCAACACCATCGGCTACGGCGCCACCGGCGGCGAGCTGTTCCTGCGCGGCCGTACCGGTGAGCGGTTCTGCGTCCGCAACTCCGGCGCCCTGGTCGTCTCCGAGGGCGTGGGCGACCACGGCTGCGAGTACATGACCGGCGGCCACGCCGTCGTCCTCGGCGCGACCGGCCGCAACTTCGCGGCGGGCATGTCCGGCGGTGTCGCCTACGTCGTCGACCTGGACCGCGACAACGTCAACATCGGCAACGTGGACGCCGTCGAGGCGCTGGACGACACGGACAGGCAGTGGCTGCGCGACGTGGTGCGCCGCCACGCCGAGGAGACCGGCTCGACGGTCGCCGAGAAGCTGCTCGCCGACTGGGACACGGCCGTGGAACGGTTCAGCAAGATCATCCCCAGCACGTACAAGGCAGTGCTCGCCGCCAAGGACGCCGCCGAGCGAGCCGGTCTCACCGAGACCGAGATCACCGAGAAGATGATGGAGGCGGCGATCAATGGCTGACCCGAAGGGCTTCCTGAACCACGGCCGTGAGGTCGCCAAGACCCGCCCCGTCGAGAACCGCGTCAAGGACTGGAACGAGGTCTACGTCCCCGGCTCCCTGCTGCCGATCATCAGCAAGCAGGCCAGCCGCTGCATGGACTGCGGCATCCCGTTCTGCCACAACGGCTGCCCGCTCGGGAACCTGATCCCGGAGTGGAACGACTACGCCTACCGTGAGGACTGGTCGGCGGCGCAGGAGCGCCTGCACGCCACCAACAACTTCCCGGAGTTCACCGGTCGTCTCTGCCCGGCCCCCTGCGAGTCGGCGTGTGTGCTCGGCATCAACCAGCAGCCGGTCACCATCAAGAACGTCGAGGTCTCGATCATCGACAAGGCGTGGGAGACCGGGGACGTCGCCCCGCAGATCCCGGAGCGCCTGTCCGGCAAGACCGTCGCCGTCATCGGCTCCGGCCCGGCCGGCCTGGCCGCCGCCCAGCAGCTCACCCGGGCCGGTCACACGGTCGCCGTCTACGAGCGCGCGGACCGCATCGGAGGCCTCCTCCGGTACGGCATCCCCGAGTTCAAGATGGAAAAGCGGCACATCAACCGCCGTATCGAGCAGATGCGCGCGGAGGGCACCCGCTTCCGCACGGGCGTCGAGATCGGCCGGGACCTGTTGGCCACGGACCTGAAGAAGCGGTACGACGCGGTCGTCATCGCCGCCGGTGCCACGACGGCGCGTGACCTGCCGGCGCCGGGCCGCGAGCTCAAGGGCATCTACCAGGCCATGGAGTACCTGCCGTTGTCCAACAAGGTCCAGGAGGGCGACTACGTCGTGTCGCCCATCTCGGCCGAGGGCAAGCACGTCGTCGTCATCGGCGGCGGCGACACCGGCGCGGACTGCGTGGGCACCGCCCACCGCCAGGGCGCGGCCTCGGTCACCCAGCTGGAGATCATGCCCCGCCCCGACGAGGAGCGGCACCCGACGAACCAGCCCTGGCCGACCTTCCCGATCCTGTACAAGGTCACCTCGGCCCACGAGGAGGGCGGCGAGCGGATCTACTCCGCCTCCACCACCCACTTCGAGGGCGACGAGGACGGCAACGTGCAGTGGCTGCACCTGGCCGAGGTGGAGTTCGTCGACGGCAAGCTGACCTCCAAGCCGGGCACCGAGCGCAAGATCCCGGCCCAGCTGGTGACGCTGGCCATGGGCTTCACCGGCACCGACCGCGAGAACGGTCTGGTGGAGCAGTTCGGTCTGGACCTGGACGAGCGCGGTAACATCGCCCGCGACGCCGACTTCCAGACCAACGTGCCGGGTGTGTTCGTCGCCGGTGACGCCGGCCGCGGCCAGTCCCTCATCGTGTGGGCGATCGCGGAGGGCCGCTCGGCCGCCCGTGGAGTCGACCGCCTGCTCGCGGGCGCCAGCGACCTGCCGGCCCCGATCCGCCCGACGGACCGCTCCCTGATGGTCTGACGGCCCCAGATACGTCCCGTACAACGGCGTACGGAACAAAGACGGCGCCTGCCCAACCGTCCCCGACCGGACAACAGGGCAGGCGTCGTCGCATGTCTACGGTGCCCGCGGCGAGGCCCCTCAGGAGCGTGACCCCCAGGCCGACCCGCCCGTCAGCCCCGTCACCTTCATCCAGGCCAGCACCAGCATCACCGCCAGGAGGGCCACGCACACGCCCGCCTGGACGAGGGTGCGGCGGCCGTCCCGGGGCGCGTACGCGTACGCCAGCGTGACCACGCCACCCGCCAGCAGCCCGCCGAGGTGGCCCTGCCAGGACGTCGCCCACGCGGAGAGCACCAGCCACAGCAGCAGACCCGTCATGTACTGGTTGACCGCCCGCATGTCGTAGCCCAGGCGGCGGCCCATCACCCAGTACGCGGCGCCCAGCCCGAAGATGGCACCGGAGGCGCCGACGGCCCGCCCGTCCGGCGAGATCAGCAGCAGCAGGACCGATCCGCCCAGTGCCGACAGCAGGTACAGCGCGAGATAGCGGGCCCGGCCCAGCTGCGCCTCCACGATCCGGCCGACGCCCCACAGCGAGACCATGTTCATCACGATGTGCAGCACACCGATGCCCTGGTCCGGCGGCAGGTGCAGGAACGCGCTGGTCAGCATCCGCTCCCACTGGCCGCCGGCCACGCCCTCGACGTGCATCGACGCGGGATACACGGACTGGTACACGTAGTGCGCGCCGTCCGCCCCCTTGAGCCCGACGCCCTGCATCCCGAACCGGTCCACGATGGACGGCCGGGCCAACTCGGCCAGGTAGACGAGCACGTTGAGCCCGATCAGCACGTACGTCACCAGCGGCACCGCGCTGACCCGCCCGCCGAACGCGGTCCGTGCCTGACGCACGGTCCGGGCCTGCTCCTTCACGCATTCCACGCACTGGTGGCCGACGGCGGCCTCCCGCATGCAGGACGGGCAGATGTACCGGTCGCAACGGGTGCAGCGGACGTGCGACTCCACTCTCGGATGGCGGTAGCAGGTGGTCACGGCGGACTCGGCGGTCACGGCCGGCTCCTCGGGACGTTCGGGGACAGGACGAGCCGGTGGGGACGGCGCCGATCAACATAGCCAACGCCTGTGACAGGAGGGGATGCTGGGGCCTGATCACGTACGCTCGGCCGGGACAGGGGAACGTGGGGGAGGGGCAGGGGCATGGCCGCGATCAGTCTCAGCAAGGTGGAGGAGACAGCGCCCGCGCTCGCCGGCGCCTACCGGTCGGCGGGGATCTCCCTGCGCAAGCACGGCCTGGACGGGCTGCGCGCCGCCGTCTACCTCGTCGTCGACTACTCCGGCTCCATGAAGCCCTACTACCAGGACGGCAGCGTCCAGGCCCTCGCCGACCGGGTGCTGGGCCTGTCCGCGCACCTGGACGACGACGGCCGGGTGCCGGTGGTGTTCTTCTCCACGGACATCGATGCCGTCACCGACATCGAACTCGCCGACCACCAGGGCCGTATCGACCGGATCGTGGCCGGGCTCGGGCACATGGGCAAGACCAGCTACCACCTGGCGATGGACGCCGTCATCGACCACTACCTGGACAGCGGCTCCACCGCGCCCGCGCTGGTCGTCTTCCAGACCGACGGCGGCCCGATCAACAAGCTCGCCGCGGAACGCTACCTGTGCAAGGCGGCGAAGCTCCCGCTGTTCTGGCAGTTCGTCGGCTTCGGCGACCGGCGCAGCAAGCAGTTCGACTTCCTGCGCAAACTGGACGAACTGGCCGTGCCCGGCAAGCGGATCGTGGACAACGCCGGGTTCTTCCACGCGGGCCACGAGCCGCGCCGCCTCTCCGACACCGAGTTGTACGACCGTCTCGTCGGCGAGTTCCCGAGCTGGCTCGCGTCGGCCCGCGCCGCCGGGATCGTCCCGTTCACCGGGAGCTGAGCCCGTCCGCCAGGACCAGGTCCCGGCACTCCTCGGGCGTGCCCCACGCCGCGAGCAGCGCGCGGGCTTTCGTCAGCCACAGCGACAGGCCGTACTCCGCCGTGTACCCGATCGCGCCGTGCAGATGAAGCGCCGTGCGGGCGGTGGTGTACGCCGCCTCGCAGGCCGTCAGCTTGGCGGCGGCCACGTCGGCGGGGCGCATCGTCAGGGCCGCCCCGAAGAGCAGGGGCCGGGCGAACTCCAGCGCGATCTTCGCGTCGGCCAGCCGGTGCTTGACCGCCTGGAACGAGCCGACGGGGACGCCGAACTGGGTGCGCTGCCCGACGTACGCCACGGTCCGGTCGAGGAGGGCGAGCCCCACGCCGAGGGCCTGCGCGGCGGTGGCGAGGCGTATCCAGGTGAGGGCGCGACCGACCGCGGGTGCGGGGGTGAGGAGTTCGCCGCCGGGGGCGAGCGGGGCCAGGCGGCGGGCGGGGTCGAGGGATGCGCGGACCGGGCCGGCACCGGGGGACAGGCGCAGGCCCTCCGCGGTCAGGGACAGCCGCAGGTCCGCCGAGTCGCCGTCCAGGGCGTCCGTGCCGGAAGCCGCCACCGTCGCCAGGGTCCCGCCGGCGGCCAGGCCCGGCAGGAACCGCTTGGCCAGGGCGGGTTCACCGAGCAGCAGCGCGGCGCCGACCGTCTCCGCCAGCGGCCCGGGTACGGCGTGCCGGCCCAGCTCGACGAAGGCGACGGCCACTTCGACGGGCCGGGCGCCCACCCCGCCGTACTCCTCCGGCACCGCGAGCGCGAACACGCCCGCGCCGGCGATACGGCGCCACAGGGCCCGCCCGGGTCCGCGCTCGCCACGGGCCCAAGTCCGGACGACCGGCTCGGTCCGCGCCGCGGTGAGCATGGCGCCGAGCGAGTCCGCGAAGGCGCGCTGCTCGGCATCGAGGAGGAAGCGCATCAGCGGCGTCCCTTCGGCAGGCCGAGGAGGCGCTCGGCGATGATGTCGCGCTGGATCTCGTTGGTGCCGGCGTAGACCGGACCGGCGAGGGAGAACACGTAACCCTCCGCCCAGGGGTTCTCGGCGAGTTCGCCCTCGGTGCCCAGGATGTCGAGCGCCGTCTCGTGCAGCGCCAGGTCGTACTCGGACCAGAACACCTTGTTCATGCTGGACTCCGGACCGAGCGAGGCGCCCTCCAGGACGCGGGAGGCGGCGGCGTAGGTGAACACCTGGTAGGCGCGGGCGCCGATCAGCGCGTCGGCCACCCGCGCGCGGGCGTCCGCCGGGCCGCCCCGCTCCCGCCACAGCTCGTGCAGCCTCGCGGCGGAGGCGAGGAATCGGCCGGGGGAGCGCAGGGTGAGCCCGCGTTCGTCGCCCGCCGTGGCCATCGCGATGCGCCAGCCCTGCCCCGGCTCACCGATCACGTCCGCGTCCGGCACGAACACCTCGTCCAGGAACAGCTCCGCGAACGCCGGCTTGCCGTCGAGGCGGCCGATGGGGCGCACGGTGACGCCGGGCGCCCGCAGGTCGAACATCAGGTACGTCAGGCCCTGATGGGGTCTCGGCGTGTCCGGGTCGCTGCGGAACAGGCCGAAGGCCCGGTCGGCGAAGGCGGCCCGGGAGGACCAGGTCTTCTGGCCGCTCAGGCGCCAGCCGCCGTCCGTCCGCACCGCCCGGGAGGTGAGCGAGGCCAGGTCGGAGCCCGCCTCCGGTTCGGACCAGGCCTGCGCCCAGACCACCTCGCCGCGGGCCATCGGCGGCAGCACCCGCGCACGTTGCTCCGCCGTGCCGTGGGCGAACAGGGTCGGCGCGAGCAGGCTGATCCCGTTCTGCCCGACCCGGCCGGGCGCGCCCGCCGCCCAGTACTCCTCCTCGAAGACCAGCCATGCCAGGAGAGAGGCCGCCCGGCCCCCGAACTCCTCCGGCCAGGACACCACCGACCAGCGGTCCGCGGCCAGTTCGGCCTCCCACGCGCGGTGGGCCGCGAAGCCCTCCTCGGTCTCCAGGGAGGGCAGGGGGGTGCGGGGCACGTGCGCCGCGAGCCAGGCGCGGGCGTCGGCACGGAACTCCTCGTCGGCCCCGGAGTGCAGCAGGTCCACGGTCGCGGTCACCGTCCTTCCCTCTTCACGTCACCGACTTCCCTAACAAGTGTTTGGTAGGTTAGCGTGGCCCTATGACAGGCGTCGAGAGTCCGGCGTACGAGCCCGGACACGGGCTGCTGAAGGGGCGCACCGCCGTCATCACCGCGGCGGCCGGCGCGGGTATCGGCGGGGCGACCGCTAGCCGCTTCCTGGAGGAGGGCGCGCGGGTGCTGATCAGCGACGCCCACACCCGCCGCCTCCGTGAGCACGAGACCGAGCTGGCCCGGCGGTTCCCCGGCGCGGTCACCGCGCTGCCCTGCGACGTCACCGACGAGACCCAGGTACGGGCCCTCTTCGACACAGCAGTTCGGGAGCACGGCCGGCTGGACATCGTGGTCAACAACGCCGGCCTGGGCGGCACCGCCGACCTCGTCGACATGACCGACGACCAGTGGTCCCGGGTCCTGGACGTGACCCTGGGCGGCACCTTCCGCTGCACCCGGGCCGCGCTGCGCGCCCTGCGCCGCACCGGCGGCGGAGTGATCGTCAACAACGCCTCCGTCGTCGGCTGGCGCGCCCAGGCCGGGCAGGCCCACTACGCCGCCGCCAAGGCCGGGGTGATGGCGCTCACCCGCTGCGCGGCCGTAGAGGCCGCCGCCTACGGCGTCCGCGTCAACGCCGTGGCGCCCAGCCTCGCCATGCACCCGCACCTGGCCAAGGTCACCTCCGCCGAACTCCTGGACGAACTGACCGAACGGGAAGCCTTCGGCCGGTACGCCGAGCCCTGGGAGGTGGCCAACGTCATCGTGTTCCTGGCATCCGGCTACTCCTCCTACATGACCGGCGAGGTCGTCGCCGTCAGCAGCCAGCGCGCCTGAGGACGGGCAGACCACAATGGACCCGTGCCGACCAAGAAGAAGCCCCTGGTGACCGCCGCCGCGGAGCGCCGCGGTGAACTCCTCCACACCGCCGCCGAGGTGTTCGCCGAGCAGGGCTACAACGCCACCACCGTCCGGAAGATCGCCGACCAGGCCGGGATGCTCGCGGGCAGCCTCTACTACCACTTCGACTCCAAGGAATCGATGCTGGAGGAGATCCTGCGCACCTTCCTCGACGAACTGTGGAGCGGCTACGACACCGTCCTCGCCGCCGGACTCGGGCCCCGCGAGACGCTGCGGGCCCTCGTCACCGAGTCCTTCCGGGAGATCGACCGGCACCGCGCCGCCGTCGCGATCTACCAGAAGGAGTCCAAACAGCTCGTCGCCCAGGACCGGTTCGCGTTCCTCGCCGAGTCCCAGCGCCGCTTCGAGACGGCGTGGCTGTCCACGCTGGAACGCGGCGTCACCGAGCAGGTCTTCCGTGCCGACCTCGATGTCCGCCTCACCTACCGGTTCGTGCGCGACACCGTGTGGGTCGCCGCTTCCTGGTACCGGCCCGGTGGACAGCACAGCCCGGAGGAGATCGCCCGCCAGTACCTGTCGATGGTGCTGGACGGGATCGCCGTACGCACCTGACCGCATGTCCGGATCCACCCCTTTTCCGTCGAGGGAGTCGCCATGGCCGAGGCCTACATCGTCGAAGCGGTCCGCACACCCGTCGGGCGGCGCGGGGGAGGGCTCGGCGGCGTCCACCCGGCCGACCTCGGCGCGCACGTCCTCACCGCGCTGGTCGAGCGGACCGGCATCGACCCGGCCGCCGTGGAGGACGTCGTCTTCGGCTGCCTGGACGCCGTGGGACCGCAGGCCGGTGACATCGCCCGCACCTGCTGGCTGGCCGCCGGACTGCCCGAGGAGGTGCCGGGCGTGACCGTCGACCGGCAGTGCGGCTCCTCCCAGCAGGCGGTGCACTTCGCCGCCCAGGCCGTCCTCTCCGGCACCCAGGACCTCGTGGTCGCCGGCGGGGTGCAGAACATGTCCCAGATCCCCATCGCCTTCGCCTCCCGGCAGGCCGCCGAACCCCTGGGCCTCACCGACGGACCCTTCCTCGGCAGCACCGGCTGGCGCGCCCGCTACGGCGACCGGCCCGTCAACCAGTTCGCCGGCGCCGAGATGATCGCCGCCAAGTGGGGCATCAGCCGCGAGGACCAGGAACGCTTCGCCCTGCGCTCCCACCAGCGGGCCGTACGCGCCCAGGACGAGGGCCGCTTCAGCCGCGAGACCGTCCCCTACGGCGACGTCACCGCCGACGAGGGCCCGCGCCGCGACACCACCCTTGAGAAGATGGCCGCCCTCAAACCGGTCCTGGACGGCGGCACCGTCACCGCCGCCTGCTCCTCCCAGGTCTCCGACGGCGCAGCAGCCCTCCTCCTCGCTTCCGAACGGGCCGTCCGCGACCACGGGCTCCGCCCGCGCGCCCGTGTCCACCACCTGTCCGTACGCGGCGAGGACCCCATCCGCATGCTGTCCGCGCCCATCCCGGCCACGGCGCACGCCCTGAAGAAGACCGGCCTCACCATCGACGCCATCGACCTCGTCGAGATCAACGAGGCCTTCGCCCCGGTCGTCCTCGCCTGGCTGAAGGAGACCGGCGCCGACCCGGACAAGGTCAACGTCAACGGCGGCGCCATCGCCCTCGGCCACCCCCTCGGCGCGACCGGCGTCCGCCTGATGACGACACTTCTGCACGAACTGGAACGCACCGCCGGCCACTACGGCCTCCAGACGATGTGCGAGGGCGGCGGCCAGGCCAACGTGACGATCATCGAACGCCTGTGAGGTCTGCTCCCGGGGCCGGCATCACCCGGTCCCCGCGGCTCACCCCAGCGCCCGCATCACCTCCTCCGCCTCCTTCACGATCCGGTCCACCAGTTCCGCGCACGACGGCAGGTCGTCGATCAGTCCGGCGACCTGTCCCGAGGCCATCACCCCCGCGTCCGTACGGCCGTCCACCATCGCCGACTTCAGCAGCATCGGCGTGTTCGCGGCCAGCAGGACCTGGCTCCACGACAGGTCCTTGCCGTGCCGCATCGCCAGTCCGTCCCGCACCATCCGTGGCCAGGTGAGCCCCGACAGCCGCCGGAACCTCGCCGCCCGCCGGACCGCGTGGGCCAGCGCCCGGGTCCGCCCCGACCGCTCCAGCGCCGTCACCAGCTCCGAGCGCAGCATCCGGTGCGGCAGCCCGTCGACCGCCCGGGTGACCGTGACGTCCCGGACCGTCGCCGCCAGGTACCGGGCCTTCACCGCGTCCGGCACCGTCGAGTCCGAGGTGAGCAGGAACCGCGTGCCCATCGCCACCCCGGCCGCCCCGTAGGCCAGCGCCGCGACCAGCCCCCGCCCGTCGAAGAAGCCGCCCGCCGCCACGACCGGTATCCGCACCGCGTCCACCACCTGCGGCAGGAGCACCGTCGACGCCACCTCACCGGTGTGCCCGCCGCCCTCACCGCCCTGCACGACGACCGCGTCCGCGCCCCACGCCGCGACCTTCTCCGCGTGCCGCCGCGCCCCGACCGACGGGATCACGACCACCCCGCCCTCCTTCAGCCGGGAGATCAGCTCGGGCGAGGGCGCCAGCGCGAAGGACGCCACCCGCACACCCTCGTCGAGCATGATCTGCACCCTGTCGCCCGCGTCCCCCGCGTCGGCGCGCAGGTTCACCCCGAACGGCGCGTCGGTACGGGACCGCACCTCCCGTATCGCCTCGCGCAGCCGGTCCGGGCTCATCGTCGCCGAGGCCAGGATGCCGAGCGCGCCCGCGTTCGCCGCCGCCGACACCAGCCGGGGGCCGGCCACCCACCCCATCCCGGTCTGCACGATCGGATGGCGGACCCCCACCAGCCGGGTGAGCGCCGTCTCCCTCATCCCCGCACCCCCTCGGGCACCTCACGGGCGCGCGCCCCCGCGGGGTCCAGCACCTCGCGGACCAGCCGCAGTTCCTCCCCGGTGGGCTCCCGGGTGCGCGGCACCTCGTCCGGCACGGCGAGCGCGAAGCCCGTCGCCTCCCGCAGTTGCTCCGCGGACACCCCGGGATGCAGCGAGGCCACCCGCATCGAGTGGTCCGGGGTCGCGAAGTCGAAGACGCCGAGGTCCGAGACGACCAGGGGGATGCGGTGGAAGCGTGCCGTGACGCCGAGGCCGGCCGCCCGGTCGTAGCCCACCCCGCACACCATGTCGACCCGCTCCACGAACACCCGCCGGGAGTGTCTGGGGATCCAGTAACTCGTCGGGTTGTTCAGCGTGTTCAGGGGCGCACCCCGCACCCCCAGCAGTTGCCGGCGCGGCGCGGACCAGTCGCCGATGCACGAGATGTTCTGGTTGCCGTACCGGTCGATCTGGCTCGCGCCCATCATCACGTGCCGGCGCCCTCCCGCCACGAGCGCCAGGTGCTGCCGGTAGGGCAGCCAGCCCTCGGGGGTGCCGTCCGGGCGGACCAGCAGCGCCTCCCCGTCGGTCAGCAGCAGGTCGGGCGCGAAGGTGAGCCGGGCCAGCCGCGCCCCCAGCGACGGGATCAGCCCCATCGGACTCGCCAGGATCTCCCCGGCCCCCCGCCAGGCCTCGGCGCAGGCGATCACGCAATACTCGGCGCGGGTGACCCCACTCGCCCCGCAGGCCCCGTCAGCCGTCCCCTGAGACATCCGTGCCCTCCTTCCGCCCCGCCTGGACCGCTTCCCGGTACGCCTCCTCGTCCCCGTCCAGGAACCGCGCCGCGAACTCGGGCCACGGCGTGGACGCGTACATCCGCTGGAACTCCTCGTCCCGGCCGTAGTCCGGTGCGCAGGAGGTGAAGTGCGCGCCGTTCGGCGCCTCGACCACTCCGGTCACCGCCAGCCGTTTCACCAGCAGGGACTGCGGGGCCGCCGCCTTCGTCAACTCGGCCGTGTCGACGAGCCGTTCGCAAGAGACGTAGGCCGCGTCCGCCGCCTCGCAGAACAGGTCGTCGAAGTACGGGTCGGGGCCCAGATACTGGCCGTTGCCCAGCCGGTCGGCGCGGTTGACGTGCACCAGGGCCGCGTCCAGCCGCAGGGCCGGCATGGCCGCGAACGTCTCCCCGTCCTCGTACGGTGAGGTGACCGTCCGCAGGCCGGGGTTCACCCGCAGCACGTCCGAGCCGAGTCCCGCCCGCACCGGCAGGAACGGCAGCCGGTCCGCCGCCGCGCGCAGCCCCGCCATGAACATCCCCTCGTCCACCTCCGTCAGTTCGAACGCGCCACGCTCGCGGGCCGCCCGGTAGTGCGGCTCCAGCGGGACCGAGTCGAGCGTGACGAAGGCCGTGACCAGTCTGCGGATCCGGCCGGCCGCCGCCAGCATCCCGACGTCCGGGCCGCCGTACGAGACGACCGTGAGGTCTCCGATGTCCGACCTCAGCAGTGCTCTGACCAGGGTCATCGGTTTGCGGCGCGAACCCCAGCCGCCGATCCCGAGGGTCATGCCGCTCGCCAGACGGGAGACCACCTCGTCGGCGGTCATCGACTTGTCGCCCACCTACGCGCCCTCCTTCCCGAACGTGTCCCGGACCCGGTCGGCCAGCCCGCTGAGGTTGGCCTCGAACGTGAAGCCCTGTTCGAAGCGGTAACTGCGGCGCACGTCGACCGGATCGATGCCGTTGATCGCGGACTTGGCCATGCGCAGCAGCTGTCCGTCCTTGGCGGCGATCTCCCGGGCCAGTTCCAGCGCGGCCGCCCGTAACTCACCGCCCGGCACCACCCGCCACACCGAACCGTGCGCGTGCAACTCGGCGGCGCTCGCCGTGCGCCCCGTGTAGTACAGGGCGCGCATCAGGTGCTGCGGGACCAGCCGCGCCAGATGCGTGGCGGCACCCAGCGCGCCCCGGTCCAGTTCGGGCAGCCCGAACCTGGCGTCCTCGCTCGCCACGATCGCGTCCGCGTTGCCCGCCAGCCCTATGCCGCCGCCGAGACAGAACCCCTGCACCGCGGCGACCACGGGGGTCTCGCACTCGTACACCGCCGCGAACGCCTCCGCGCAGCCCCGGTTGGCGCCGATCAGCGCCTCCTGCCCGCACGCCTGTATCTCCTTGATGTCCACGCCCGCGTTGAACCCGCGCCCCTCGGCGGCCAGCACGACGCACCGGACCCGCGGGTCCCGGCCCGCGGAGCGCACGGCCCCCGCCAGTGCGAACCAGCCGTCCACCGGCAGGGCGTTCACCGGCGGGACGTCGATCGTGACGAGCGCGATCCCCTTTTCCGGGATCGAGGTGGAGACACCCATGGAGACATCAGCTACCTTTCCACCAAACATTTGTTAGGTGTGACGCTTCGAAGCTAGCAGCCGCCACGGACAAGCGGGAGGCCCTGTGGACAACTCGGCGGACCAGGCCAACGACCCTGTGGAAAACTCACTGCGGGACCCCTGGCAGGGCTTACCGCGGCACTCCCTGCGCGGCAGGACCGTCGTCGTCACCGGCGGTACCCGCGGGGTCGGCGCGGGCATCACCAGAGCCTTCGCCGAGGCCGGCGCGCACGTCCTCATCTGCGCCCGCCGGCCCCCCGAACACCCGCTGCCCGGCGTCGAGTTCACCCCCCTCGACCTGCGCGACCCGCCAGCCGTCCGGGCCTGGTTCGACGCGCTGCCCGGCCTTGACGTCCTCGTCAACAACGCGGGCGGCACCCCGTACCGGCTCCTCGCAGGGACGTCCGCCGAGCGGCACGCCCGGGTCATCGAGCTGAACCTCGTCACCCCGCTCACCGCGTCCCTCGCCGCCTACGAGCACCTCCGTCGCGCGCGCGGCTCCATCGTCATGATCGGCAGCGTCAGCGGTAGCCGGCCGTCGCCGGGCTCGGCCGCCTACGGAGCCGCCAAGGCCGGCCTCGCCGGCCTCGCCGCCTCCATGGCCGTCGAATGGGCGCCCGAGGTCCGCGTCAACACCCTCGTGGTCGGCATGGTCCGCACCGAACTGTCCGCCCTCCACTACGGGGGCCCCGAAGGCATCGCCGCCGTGGGACGCACGGTCCCGCTCGGCCGGCTCGCCACCCCCTCCGACATCGGTGACGCCGCCGTCTTCCTCGCCTCCGACGCCGCCCGCTACATCAGCGGGGCGAGCCTCCTTGTGCACGGCGGCGGCGAACGGCCCGCCTTCCTGGACGCCGCGACCGTGAACAAGGAGAGCCCCGACCAAGGAGAGCTGACGTGAACGGACTCTGCGCGGGACGCGTCGTGGTCGTCACCGGCGCCGGACGGGGCCTGGGCCGCGCCCACGCCCTCGCCTTCGCCGCCGAGGGCGCCCGGCTCGTCGTCAACGACCTCGGGGTCGGCCTGAACGGGACACCGGACGACGACAGCCCGGCCGCGGCCGTCGCGGCGGAGATCCGGGCCACCGGCGGCGACGCCGTCGCGCACGGCGGCGACATCGCCACCACCGAGGGCGCCGCCTCCCTGATCCGGACCGCCGTCGAGACGTACGGCCGCCTCGACACCCTCGTCAACAACGCGGGCTTCCTGCGCGACCGCATGCTGGTCAACCTCGACGAGGACGACTGGGACGCCGTGATCCGGGTCCACCTCAAGGGCCACTTCCTGCCGCTGCGGCACGCCGCCGCGCACTGGCGGGCCGAGGCCAAGGCCGGACGCGCCCCGGCCGCCCGGATCGTCAACACCAGCAGCGGAGCCGGACTCCTGGGCTCCCTCGGGCAGGGGAACTACAGCGCCGCCAAGGCCGGCATCGTCGGGCTCACGCTGGTCGCGGCGGCCGAACTGGCCCGCTACGGCGTCCAGGTCAACGCCGTCGCGCCCGCCGCGCGGACCCGTATGACCGAACGGAGCTTCGCCGACACCATGGCGGCACCGGCCACCGGATTCGACGCCATGGCCCCCGAGAACGTCTCCCCGCTGGTGGTCTGGCTCGGCTCCGAAGCCAGCGCCGGAGTCACCGGCCGGGTGTTCGAGACGGAGGGCGGCCGGATCACCGTCATGGAGGGCTGGCGCCCGGGCCCCACCGCCGACAGCGGCACCCGCCGCACCCCGTCCGAGGCAGGCGCCACGGCCCTGAAACTCCTGTCCGAAGCGGAGCCCCCGGGCGCGGTGTACGGGGCCTGAGCGACCACCGTGAGCCACCTGAGCCCACCCAGTGCCCCGCTCCCGGGCGGGCGGGCGCGAGGGCCGCGCGGAATCCGCCCGGGGCCCGTTTCCCGGGCAGGATGGACGCCGTGGGCCGCACGGAGTCCGTCTGTGACCCGTTGCCCGGGCGGGGGGCGTGCGGGCCGAGTCCGTCTTGTGACCCGTTGCCCGTGCGGGCGGGCGTGGGGCGAGTTCGCGCTGGGTCCCCTGCCCCGGCCGCGCGGACGTGCAGGCCGCACCTCTCCCGCGCGGCACCCGCCCGCGGGCCCGCTCCTGGGCAGGGCGGCCGTACCGGGCGGGCCGTGCGACCCGGACTCGTTCTCCGGGCGCGGCGGGTGCGGTGGGCCGCCCCAGGATCGCCTGTCCCGACCGGCAGGTGCGGCCTACGTGTCGCACTCCAGCACCGTCCGGCACAGCCCGCACCGCGCCCGGACCCGGCCCCGCACCGGGACCCTGATCCGCTGGTGGCAGGTCGGGCACGGGAAGGACACCCGCAGCGTGCCGTCGCTGTCGGCGCTGAACTCGTAGGGCCCGCCCGGCTGCCCGGCCGGGGCGTGCCGTCGGTCGTGGGCGTAACGGCGCCGGCCCGCCCAGCCCGCCGCCGACAGCGGCGGCTGCCGCTCGTCCTGCCGGGCCAGTGCCATGCCCTTTCCGTACGCGGTGTACGCCTGCGGGCTGGTGAACCACACCGAGGGGTCCTCCTGGAAGAGCAGCGCCCGCTTGGCGAGGACGTAACCGAACTCCTCCGGAGTGAGGTACCCCAGCTTCTGGGAGGAGACCGCGTCCTCCCGGTAGGCGTCCAGCAGCAGCCAGCCCGCGCCGAGGTACGTCGTCACCGTGTCCGTGAGGATCTCGTTGTCCGGCGTCCCCCGGAAGGCCAGGCCGAGGCGGTGCAGATAGACGTGCGCGACCTCGTGGGCGAGCGCCGCGCCGATGTCCCGGCGGTGCGTGCGGAAGCGGTCGTTCAACTCGACGAAGTACTCCGGGCCCGCCGCCAGTTCGACGTTCGCCGCGTGCGTCATCTCCCGGAAGCCGACGATCAGCCGGGCGTCCGGCAGCCGGAAGTGCCGCACCATCTCGTGGGCCACCCGCTGGGCGCCCAGATGCAGGTCGTCGGTGTCGCAGAAGGCCACGTCGGCGGGGGCCACGCTGGTCGAGAAGGTCAGGACGGTGTCGTACGACAGCCGTCTGTACAGCGCGGTGAGGGCCGCCCGCACCGTCTCCAGATGCGGGAAGCCGTGCTGGACCGGTCCGCCGTTCGCCACGTCCGACCCCCAGAAGACGCCGGGAACACCACCCCCACTGTAGGCGCGGCCGCACCCGGATTCCGCCGCCCGGCACTCCCCGCCCGCTCTCCGGGCCTCCCCGTCACCCGGGCGGCAGCGACCGGCACCTCGTTCTCCCCCTCCCGCAGCAGCGGCCCCGGAACATACAGCGACCCCTGCGGCCCCATCGACCAGTAGCGGCCCAGGCAGAACCCATTGACCCAGGCCAACCCGCGCGGCCGGCCCGGAAGTTCGAGCCGCGCGTCACCCGCCCCGCGCACCGCCCCCACACCCCGGTCCCCGGGCGGACGATCGCCCACACCCCGGCCCCGCCGGACCGCGTCCAGGAACCCGCCGTGCCCCACTCCTCCTCGCGCACCCCAAAGGAGCGCAGCGCCCCCGCCGGCAGCCGTACCGGCCGCCCGCCGGCGGGAAGCAAGCCCGGTCCCCCCACCGCCAACTCGCTCATGCGGCCCGGCCCCACCCCTGGCGGCCCCGCGCGCCATGGACGAAGATCGGCGCTGCCTGGACTCCGAACAGCCCGACAGCAGGACCGGGAGCAGCGCCGATGTACCACACCTGGATGCGGTTCTTCAGCCCCGGACCCGCCCACCACCGCCTCGGCCTGGTCTGCCTCGGCGTCGGACTCCAGTACGGCACCCTGCCCACCGTCGGCCCCCGCACCCTCGACCACCACGTGGCCGTCGTGATCGGCACCGGCCGCGGCTGGTACCAGGGCGCCGACGGCCGCCGTACGACCGTCACCGCGCCCGCCCTGCTCTGGCTCACCCCCGGCACACCGCACCACTACGGGCCCGACCCGGACACCGGCTGGGACGAGGGCTTCGTCGACTTCACCGGGCCCGCCACCGCCACCTACACCGACCTCGGCTACATCGAGCCCCACCGGCCCGTCGTCGCCCTCTCCGACGCCTCCGGCCCCCGCGCCGTCGTCGCCCGCATCGCCCGCGCCGCCCGCCGCGGCAACCCCCTGCTGGAGGTGGAGACCGCCGCCGCCGTCCACGAACTCCTCGTCGCCCTGCGCCGCGCCCGCGCCGACCTCGCCCCCGACGGCGACCAGGTCCTCCAGGCCCTGGCCCGCGACGCCTGCACCCCCATGAGCGTCGCCGACCACGCCGTCCGGCACGGCATGACCCCCGCCGAACTGCGCACCGCCGTCCGCCGCGCCGCCGGATGCAGTCCCAAGGACTACCTCCTCGGCATCCGCCTGGGCCGCGCCAAGGACCTCCTCGCCACCACCGACCTGCCCGTCGCCGCCGTCGCCCGCCGCGTCGGCTACGACGACCCCGCCTACTTCTCCCGCCTCTTCACCCGCCGCGTCGGCCTCGCCCCCGTCCGCTTCCGCGCCCAGCAGGGCCGTACCGTCCCCGGCGGCTGGAGCGACCGCGTCCCCGACCCCGACGACCCCCCGATGATCCACTCCCCGGACACACCAGGAGGACCACGCCCCTGACCCCCTAAGGTGGGCGCCCATGACCACCAGCAACACCGGTACCGGTGACGTCGACCCCGCGGTCCGCGAGGAACTGGAGCGGCTGCGCGACAGCATCGACAACATCGACGCGGCCGTCGTCCACATGCTCGCCGAACGCTTCAAGTGCACCCAGCGGGTCGGCCGGCTCAAGGCCCACCACCGGCTCCCGCCCGCCGACCAGGCGCGCGAGGCCCGTCAGATCACCCGGCTGCGCGCCCTCGCCGAGAACGCCAAGCTCGACCCCGCGTTCGCCGAGAAGTTCCTGAACTTCATCATCGCCGAGGTGATCCGGCACCACGAGCGCATCGCCGAGGACACCGTCGGCGGGCGCACGGCCACCCCGGAGCACTGAGGCGCGGCACGCGCGAAGGAGAGGAGACGGGGCGGGAGCGCGGGGAGACGGGGGCGGGGACGCGGGGGAGACGGGGGCGGGGACGCGGGAACGGACATAAGCCGTGTACCGATCCGCCCCTGTCCGCTGTCGGTCCCATCGGGCAGCATGGCCTGCATGTCCGTACTCAGGCGCGACGAAGCGCAGCTCCGAGCAGAGATCCTCGACGTCCACCGCTACACGATCGAACTGGACCTCACCACCGGGGAGGAGACCTTCGACTCCCGCACCGTGATCCGGTTCACCGCACGGTCCGACGGGGACACGTTCGTCGAGCTGAAGCCCGCGAGCCTGCGCACCGTCACGCTCGACGGACAGCCCCTCGACCCCGAGACCCTCGACGGCAACCGGCTCGCCCTGAAGAGCCTCACCGCCGGCGAGCACGAACTCCGCGTCGACGCCGCCATGCGCTACTCCCGCACCGGCGAGGGCATGCACCGCTTCACCGACCCCACCGACGGCGAGACCTACACCTACACCCAGCTGTTCATGGAAGACGTCCAGCGCGTCTTCGCCGCCTTCGACCAGCCCGACCTGAAGGCCGTCTTCGAACTGACGGTGACCGCCCCCGAGGGCTGGACCGTCCTCGCCAACGGCATCACCGAACACGTCGGCGGGGGCCGCTGGCAGGCCGCTCCCACCCCCCTGATCTCCACGTACCTCGTCGCCGTCGCCGCCGGACCCTGGCACTCCGTGCGCACCGAACACCGCGGCCTGCCCTTCGGCATCCACTGCCGCCGCTCCCTCGCCCCCCACCTCGACGCCGACGCCGAGGAGATCCTCACCGTCACGCGCGCGTGCTACGACCGCTACCACGAGAAGTTCGAGGAGCCCTACCCCTTCGACTCCTACGACCAGGCGTTCGTCCCGGAGTTCAACGCCGGCGCCATGGAGAACCCCGGACTCGTCACCTTCCGCGACGACTTCGTCTACCGCTCCGCCGTCACCGACACCGAACGCCAGACCCGCGCCATGGTCATCTCCCACGAGATGGCCCACATGTGGTTCGGCGACCTCGTCACCCTCAAGTGGTGGGACGACATCTGGCTGAACGAGTCCTTCGCCGAGTACATGGGCTACCAGACCTGCGCCGAAGCCACCCGCTTCACCGACACCTGGACCGAGTTCGGCGTCTCCCGCAAGGCCTGGGGCTACGACGCCGACCTGCGCCCCTCCACCCACCCCGTCGCCCCCGAAGCCGTCGACGACACCGCCGCCGCGCTCCTCAACTTCGACGGCATCTCCTACGCCAAGGGCGCCTCCGCCCTGCGCCAGCTCGTCGCCTGGCTCGGCGAGAAGGACTTCCTCGCCGGCATCAACATCCACTTCCAGCGGCACAAGTTCGCCAACGCCACCCTCGCCGACTTCATCGACTCCCTCGCCGCCGCCACCGAACGCGACGTCCACGCGTGGGCCGACGCCTGGCTGCGCACCACCGGCGTCGACACGCTCACCGCGTCCACCGACACCCGCCCCGGCCAGTGGACCCTCACCCTCGACCGCGACGGCCACCGCCCCCACCGCGTCACCGTCGGCGTCTACGACCGCGACCTCGCCGACGGCCGTACCCTGACCCTGCGCGAGCGGTACGAGACCGACGTACCCCAGGACGGCGCCGCCGAGCCGCGCCCCGGCATCCGCCCCGCCCTGGTGGTGCCCAACGACCTCGACCTCACCTACGCCAAGATCCGCCTCGACGAGACCTCCCTCGAGACCGTCCTGCGCGGCCTGTCCGGCATCCCCGACGCGATCACCCGCGCGGTTCTCTGGAACACCCTGCGCGACATGGTCCGCGACGGCGACCTCGCCCCCGGCGACTACCTGGAGACCGTCGCGGCCCACCTGCCCGAGGAGACCGACCTCGCCCTCGTCCAGGGCGTCCTGACCTTCGCCGGCGCCCAGGTCGCCGACCGGTACCTCCACCCCGACCGGCGGCCCGCCGCCCTCAGCACACTCACCGCCCTGTGCCGCGACCTCCTGCGCCGCACCGAGGACGGCGACAACCCGGGCCTGCGCCTGACGGCCGTACGGCACTGCATCGACAGCGCCGCGCACCCCGACACCATCGCCGCCTGGCTCGCCGACGGCACCGTGCCCGGCGGCCCGGAACTCGACCCCGAGCTGCGCTGGCGCATCCTCGGCCGGCTCGCCGTCCTCGACGCCACCGACGAGAGCGCCATCGCCGCCGAACTGGAACGCGACCCCAGCGCCACCGGCCAGGAGGGCGCCGCCCGCTGCCGCGCCGCGCTGCCCGACGCCGACGCCAAACGCACCGCCTGGGACGCGATGTTCGCCGGCGACGAGCTGTCCAACTACCTGTTCACCGCCACCGCCCAGGGCTTCTGGCAGCCCGAACAGGCCGACCTCCTCGCCGACTACGTCCCGCGCTACTACGAGGCCGCGATCGCCCTCGCCGCCCGGCGCGGCCCCGCCATCGCCGAGGCGGCCGGCCGGTGGGCCTTCCCCGCCCACGCCATCGACGCGGACCACCTGCGCCTCGGCGAGGCGTGCCTGCGCGACGGCGACGTACTCCCCGCCCTGCACCGCAAACTCGCCGACCAGCTCGACGATCTGGCCCGCGCCCTGCGCGTCCGCGAGGCGTAGAAACCCCCTTCACGGCCCGCGCCCCGGGTGCGCTTTCGGGTGCGGGCCGGTGGGGCTTCTCGCGCAGTTCCCCGCGCCCCTGAAGGGCGTTGCCCCCACGGCGCCGTGTTCGGGTGCGGGCTCGTCGTGGTCGCGCGGGAGGGGGCGTATACCTGCTGTGCGCGCACACCGCGCCTCTGCCGACGGCACGGCGGCGCAGACACCCCTCTCGCGCACGCGTGGCACTCACCGTCCGCCCGAGCGGCGAGCCGCGGCAGCGCCGTTCCCATTGGGTTTTCCCCGCGCGCATTACCCCCTTTCGGGTGCGATCGTTGGGCTTTTCGGCCGTGTGGCCGCACGTCGGGACAAGCTGGAAGTCTCCCTGGACGTCCCGCCGGTCCGCGCCCCGACAGGAGAGCCCATGAGCACGCCGCACCTCGCCTCAGGACCCGACGGCGCCGGCGCGCTGCGGCCGCTCCTCGACACCGTCCTCGACGCCCTCACCACCGGCGCCCGCGCGCGCGGCGGCCCGCTGCCCGCCGGCGGCCCCGACGCCGTCGCCGCCCGCGTCACCGCCGCCCTCGGCGACGTCCTGCCCGACCACGGCGAGCCCGACGCCCTGCGCACCCTCGTGCACGCCCTCGCCGAAGGCGCCGCCGACCCCGCGGACCCCCGCTGCGCCGCCCACCTGCACTGCCCGCCCCTCGCCGTCGCCACCGCCGCCGACCTGGCCGTCAGCGCCCTCAACCCGTCCCTGGACTCCTGGGACCAGGCCCCCGCCGCCTCCGTCCTGGAAGCCGAGGTCACCCGCGCCCTCGCCCACGAGATCGGCCTCGCCGACGCCCTCGTCACCACCGGCGGCACCGAGGCCAACGAACTCGCCGTCCTCCTCGCCCGCGAGACCCACGGCGCGGGTCTCCGACTCGTGTGCGGCGCCAACGCCCACCACTCCCTGTCCCGCGCCGCCTGGCTGCTCGGCCTGCCCGACCCCGTCGTCGTCCCCACCCCCGGCGGCACCCTCGACCCCGCCGCCCTCCACCGGGCCCTCACCCCGCTCACCGGCCCTCTGCTGGTCGCCGCCACCGCCGGCACCACCGACGCCGGCCTCATCGACCCCCTCCCCGAGATCGCCGGGCTGTGCACCGCCCACGGCGCCCGCCTGCACATCGACGCCGCCTACGGCGCCGCCCTCACCTTCAGCGACCGGCACCGCGACAAACTCGCCGGACTCCAGGCCGCCCACACGGTCACCGTCGACCTGCACAAACTCGGCTGGCAGCCGATCGCCGCCGGCCTCCTCACCGTCGCCCGCCCCCGCGAACTCACCGCCCTCCACCATCGCGCCGACTACCTCAACGCCGCCGACGACACCGACACCGGCCTGCCCGACCTGCTCGGCCGCTCCCTGCGCACCACCCGCCGCCCCGACATCCTCAAGATCGCCGTCACCCTCAAGTCCCTCGGCCGCACCGGCCTCGGCGCCCTCGTCGACCAGGTCTGCGCCCACGCGCGTGACCTCGCCGCACTCGTCCACAACCATCCCGGCTTCGAGCTGTACGGCCGCCCCGTCATCAGCACCGTCCTGTTCCGGCCGGCCCACGCCACCGACGCCGACGTAGCCGCCGTACGACGGCAGTTGCTGCACGACGGCCGCGCCGTCCTCGGCCGGGCCCTCGCCGACGGCCGCCTCTGGCTCAAGGCGACCCTCCTCAACCCCCACACCCGGCCCGAACACCTGGCCGGCCTGCTGAAACTCGTGGAAGGAACCACCCCCCGATGAACCCGACGCCCCTGCCCCCACGCCACGAACCCGACACCCCTCGCGACCTCGTCGGCATCGGCATCGGGCCCTGCAACCTCTCCCTCGCCGCCCTCGCCCACCCCCTCACCGAACTCGACGCCGTCTTCTACGAACAGCGCCCCGCCTTCCAGTGGCACCCCGGACTGCTCATCGACGGCGCCACCATCCAGGTCCCCTTCCTCGCCGACCTGGTCACCCTCGCCGACCCCACCAACCCCTGGAGCTTCCTCAACCACCTCAGAACCCGCGGCCGGCTCTTCCCCTTCTACTTCGCCGAGCACTTCCACATCCAGCGCGCCGAATACGACGCCTACTGCCGCTGGGTCGCCGAGAACCTGCCCGGGCTCCGCTTCAGCCACCAGGTCGACGCCGTCCGCTGGAACCCCGAACGGGACGTCTTCGAAGTCGACTTCACCCAACTCGACAGCGACGGCGAGGCCGAAGCCCTCGGCCGCACCCACACCCGCAACATCGCCCTCGGCATCGGCACCGCCCCTCACGTCCCCGAGCCCCTCAAACCCCTCGCCGACGCACCCGGCGTCGCCGTCCACCACGCCGCCGACTACCTCACCCACCGCGAGGCCCTCCTGAGCGCCGGGCACGTCACCGTCGTCGGCTCCGGACAGTCCGGCGCCGAGATCTTCCTCGACCTGCTCCGCCACCGCCCCGCCGGCCAGGAGAAGCTCCACTGGATCGGCCGCACCGAGGCCTTCGCGCCCATGGAGTACTCCAAGCTCGGCCTCGAACACTTCACCCCCGACTACACCCGCTACTTCCACGCGCTCGCCGAACCCGCCCGCGACCGGCTCGTCGCGGCCCAGTGGCAACTCCACAAGGGCATCGACGCCGGCACCCTCGCCGCCATCCACGACGAGCTGTACCGCCGCACCCTCGACGGCGGCTGGCCCGACGCCGTCCTCACCCCCGGCGTCCGCGTCCGCACCGCCGGCCGGCTCGCCACCACCCGCATCGAACTCCACCTGGAGCACCTCCAGCAGGGCACCCGGTCCCGCCTCAGCACCGACGCCGTCGTCCTCGCCACCGGCTACCGCGACCGCCCCCTCGACCGCCTCCTCGCCGGACTCGACCCCTACCTGCGGCGCGACAGCGGCGAACGCCCCCGCATCGACGAGGACTTCCGGCTCGTCCTCGACCCCTCGGTCACCGGCGCCGTCCACGTCCAGAACGCCGAACTCCACACCCACGGCGTCGGCGCCCCCGACCTCGGCCTCGCCGCCTGGCGCAGCGCCACCATCCTCAACTCCGTCACCGGCAAGGAGCCGTATCCGCTGCCCGCCCGGACCGCCTTCACCACCTTCGGCCTCAACACACCCGAACGCGTGCTGCCCCAGACCCGGCAGACGAGCCGCCTCACCCCGCTGGCCGACACCACCCACTAGAACGCGCCCGCCGCCAACTCCCGCCGCTCAGCCGCAACGCCGTGCCACAGTGGGGCGCATGACCTCACCGTCGACCCCCGCCCACGGCACCCCCGACGCCCCCCTCCTCACGGTCCACGGCGAGGCCGAACTCGACGCCGAGCCCGACACCGCGAGCATCGCCCTCACCCTCACCGCCCGGGGCCGCGACCGCCGCACCACCCTCGACGACCTCACCCACCGCAACACCACCGCCCTCGGCCTTCTCACCTCCTACGGCGACGCCGTCCAGAACCTGTCCACCGGCGCCTTCTCCCTCACCCCCGAACTCACCGAACGCGGCCGCGGCGAACGTGTCCGCAACTACCGGGGCCACGTCCGTATCAGCGCCGAATTCACCGACTTCACCCTCCTCGGTGAACTCACCACCCGGCTGGCCGACCTCGACCTCACCCGGGTCGACGGCCCCTGGTGGACCCTGCGCCCCGACGCGCCCGTCCACGCGGAGGCCCGGCGGCAGGCGGTCCGCGACGCCGTCGGACGGGCCCGGGAGTACGCCGAGGCGCTCGGCACCACCCTCGCCGCCCTCGTCGAACTCGCCGACACAGGCACTGAACCGCCCCGACCCGGCCGGGCGGCCTTCGAACGCGGCGGCCGGCGCATGTCCTTCGCCGGCGCCGGCGAACCCCCCGAACCTTTCGACCTCGAACCACCCCGGCTGCGCGTCACCGCACAGGTGACCGCCCACTTCACCATGGGCCCACCACGGCTGTGAAACAGCTCAAAGGAGCGACCTGCCGCACACTTCAACACTTGTCAATAACGCTTTACGGAAAGGCGGTTGGGCAGTAATCAAGAGCCCCTGTCTACCCACCGGTAAGCCCTAGGCTCGTTGCATGCGCCGAGCAAAGATCGTCTGTACCCTGGGGCCCGCCACCGACTCGTACGACCAGATCAAGGCACTCGTCGAGGCCGGAATGGACGTCGCCCGATTCAACCTCAGCCACGGCAGCCACGCCGAGCACGAGGAGCGCTACCACCGGGTACGGAAGGCCTCCGACGAGACCGGCCGCAGCGTGGGGATCCTCGCCGACCTTCAAGGCCCGAAGATCCGGCTCGGCCACTTCGGCGAAGGCCCCGTACTCCTTGAACGCGGCGACTCCTTCACCCTCACCGTCGAGGACGGCGTCGAAGGCGACCGGCACCGGTGCGGCACCACCTACGCCGGCCTCGCCGCGGACGTCACCCCGGGCGAACGCGTCCTCGTCGACGACGGCAAGGTCTGCCTCGAAGTCACCGCCGTCGACGGCCCCCTCGTCCACACCCGCGTCATCGAGGGCGGGATGGTCTCCGACCACAAGGGCCTCAACCTCCCCGGTGTCGCCGTCTCCGTCCCCGCGCTCTCCGACAAGGACGAGGACGACCTGCGCTGGGCCCTGCGCACCGGCTTCGACGTCATCGCCCTGTCCTTCGTCCGCAGCGGCAAGGACGCCGAGGACGTGCACCGCATCATGGACGAAGAGGACCGGCGCCTCCCCGTCATCGCCAAGGTGGAGAAGCCGCAGGCCGTCGAGAACATCGAGGAGGTCGTGGACGCCTTCGACGGCATCATGGTCGCCCGCGGCGACCTCGGCGTCGAAATGCCCCTGGAACAGGTCCCCATCGTCCAGAAGCGGGCCGTCAAACTCGCCAAGCGCAACGCCAAACCCGTCATCGTGGCGACCCAGATGCTCGAGTCCATGATCGACAACTCCCGCCCGACCCGCGCCGAGGCCTCCGACGTGGCCAACGCCGTCATCGACGGCACGGACGCCGTGATGCTGTCCGGTGAGACGAGCGTGGGCAAGCACCCCGTCGAGACGGTGCGCACGATGGCCCGCATCGTCGAGGCGGCGGAGGAGGACATCCTCGCCAAGGGCCTGCCGCCCCTGACCGAGCGCAACAAGCCCCGCACCCAGGGCGGCGCCGTCGCCCGGGCCGCCGCGGAGACCGGGGACTTCCTCGGTGCCCGGTTCCTGGTCGCCTTCACCCAGTCCGGCGACACCGCCCGCCGCCTCTCCCGCTACCGCTCCCCGATCCCGCTCCTCGCCTTCACCCCCCAACCGGCCACCCGCTCGCAGCTCAGCCTCACCTGGGGCGCCGAGACCTTCCTCGGCCCCTCGGTGGCCTCCACCGACGCGATGGTCGACCAGGTCGACGAACTGCTCCTGAAGTACGGCCGCTGCGACAAGGGCGACGTCGTGATCATCACGGCGGGCTCCCCACCCGGCGTCTCCGGCTCCACGAACATGGTCCGCGTCCACCGCATCGGCGAGGACGACGCCCCGGAGTAGCCGGTCGGCACGGCGCCGGGTACGCCGAAAGGCGGAGGACCACGCGAACGTGTTCCTCCGCCTTTCTCGGTACCGGGTGCGGGATTCGAACCCGCAAGCCCTCACGGGCAGAGGTGTTTGAGACCTCCGTGTATACCGTTCCACCAACCCGGCAGGACTGGCTGGTCGGAAGCATACCGGGTCACCGCGGCCGCCCGCGTCTAGGTAGGCTGCATAAGCAGCAGAACCTGCCCGGCCCGCACCAAGGAGCCCCCGTGACCTCCCCCGAGTCGCCCCAGCCCGTTGACGTGCCTGATGAGGACAAGTCGCACGTGCCTCCGCTGACGACCCGCGTCGTCATCGCCGAGGACGAGGCGCTGATCCGGCTCGACCTGAAAGAGATGCTGGAGGAGGAGGGCTACACGGTCGTCGGTGAGGCCGGGGACGGTGAGCGGGCCGTGGAGCTGGCCCGGGAGCACCGGCCGGACCTGGTGATCCTGGACGTGAAGATGCCCAAGCTGGACGGCATCTCCGCGGCCGAGAAGATCGCCGAGGAGTCCATCGCCCCGGTGCTGATGCTGACCGCCTTCTCGCAGCGCGACCTCGTCGAGCGGGCGCGGGACGCCGGTGCCATGGCGTACCTGGTGAAGCCGTTCAGCAAGAGCGATGTCGTCCCGGCGATCGAGATGGCCGTCTCGCGGTTCACGGAGCTGAAGGAGCTGGAGAAGGAGGTCGCCGACCTCACCCTGCGGCTGGAGACCCGCAAGCTCGTGGACCGAGCGAAGTCGGTCCTGCAGACCGAGTACGGGCTGACCGAGCCGGCCGCGTTCCGCTGGATCCAGAAGACCTCGATGGACCGCCGCATGTCCATGCAGCAGGTCGCCGAGGCGGTCATCGCGGACAGCGAGGAGAAGAAGGCCGCCAAGAAGGACTGAGCCCGGCACGGATGAGGCCCGCACGAGGCCCGCACGGATGAGGCCCGCGCCCCGGAGAAGGGGGCGCGGGCCTCGTCGTGTGCGGCGGGGGTGTTCAGTCCTCGCCGAGGTACGCCTTGCGTACCGATTCGTCGTGCAGCAGGTCCTGGCCGCTGCCCGACAGAACGATGTTGCCGACCTCCATGACATGGCCCTGGTCGGCGAGTGAGAGGGCCGCCTGGGCGTTCTGCTCGACCAGGAGGATGGTCGTGCCCTGGGACTTCAGCTCGGCGATGGTGGACATGATCTTCTGCATCATGATCGGTGACAGACCCATGGAGGGCTCGTCGAGCATGAGCAGTTTGGGCTGGGACATCAGGGCGCGGCCCATGGCGAGCATCTGCTGTTCGCCGCCGGAGAGGGTGCCGGCGGCCTGCTTGCGCCTCTCACCCAGGATGGGGAAGAGGTCGTAGGCGCGCTGGATGTCCTTCTCGATGCCGTCCTTGTCCTTGCGGAGGAAGGCCCCGAGCTGGAGGTTCTCGGCGATGGTCAGCCGCGGGAAGATGTGCCGGCCTTCGGGGGAGTGCGCGAGTCCGAGGGCGACGATCTTGTGCGCGGGGATGCTGGTCAGGGGCTTGCCGTCGAAGACGATCTTCCCCGAGGTGGGCTTGAGGAGGCCCGAGAGGGTGCGCAGGGTGGTCGTCTTGCCGGCGCCGTTGGTGCCGATGAGGGTGACGACCTGGCCGGCCTCGACGCTGAACGAGATGCCCTTGACGGCCTCGATCTTGCCGTAGGCGACCCTGAGGTCCTCGACCTCCAGCAGTGCGGTCACTGGGGCTCTCCCTTGGTGGTGCTGGTGCTCTCCTCGGCGGCCGTCTCGCTCTCGGCGGTGGGCGCGCTGTCGTCGTCGCCGTCGCTGTCGTCGTCACCGTCGGCTTCGGGAGCCGCTGCTTCGGAAGCAGCCTCCGCCTCCGCCGCCTCGACCTCCGCCACCTCCGCCTGCCCGGGCTCGCCCTCGAAGGGCTCGCCGAGGTAGGCGGCGACGACGCGCTCGTCGGCCTGGACGACGTCGGAGGTGCCCTCGATGAGCTTTTCGCCCTGGACGAGGACGGCGACCCGGTCGCACAGGTTGAAGATGAACCGCATGTCGTGCTCGATGACGAGGACGGCGATGCCGCGGTCCCGGATGGCGAAGACGAGTTCCTCGGTGGTCCGGGTCTCCTGCGGGTTCATGCCCGCGGTCGGCTCGTCGAGGAGCAGCAGGCCGGGCTCGGAGGCCAGCGCCCGCGCGATCTCCAGTTTGCGCTGCTCGCCGTAGGGGAGGTTGCGCGCGAGGTGGTCGCGTTTGGCGTCGAGGCCGACGAACTCCAGGAGCTCCATGGCGCGTGCCTCGGAGTCCTTCTCGGCCCTGCGGAAGCCGGGGCCGCGCACGAGTGCGGACCACAGGCCTTCCTTGGTGCGGGTGTGCCGGCCGACGAGGACGTTCTCCAGAACGGTCATGTTGGCGAACAGCCTGATGTTCTGGAAGGTACGGGCGATGCCGGCCTGGGTCACCAGGTGCGGCTTGGGCGGCAGGACCTTGCCCTCGTAGGCGACCGTGCCCTCGGTGGGGACGTACAGGCCGGTGAGGCAGTTGAAGAAGGTCGTCTTTCCGGCGCCGTTGGGGCCGATCAGGCCGACGATCTCGCCGCTGTTGACCGTGAAGTCGACGGATTTGACGGCGGTGAGGCCGCCGAAGCGCATCGTGACGTCACGGGCTTGGAGTACAGGTGTCGTCATGGTTCGTTACGCCCCTGCCTTGGTGCCGGCGGGTTCGTCGGTCAGGGTTTTCTGGTCGGGTACGTCGAGTTGGCCGATCTCGTGGAACTCCAACTGGCGGCGGCGGTTGGCGATGATGCCCTCCGGCCGGAACCGCATGAGCAGGACGAGGGCGAGACCGAAGGCGAGCAGCTCGTAGTTCTGCAGGAACTGGAGCTTCTCGGGGACCAGGTAGAGCACGGCGGCGCCGAGCAGCGGACCGCTGACGGTGCCCATGCCGCCGAGGACGACCGCGGCGAGCAGGAACGCGGAGTTGGGCGGGGCGGCGCCGGCGAACTGGTAGGGCTGCGGGTTGACGCTGAAGTTGACGTGCGCCATGACGGTGCCGGCGAGGCCGGCGAGGGAGGCGCCGAGGGCGAAGGCGACCAGCTTGACGCGGAAGCCGTTGATGCCCATGGCGGTCGCCGCGGTCTCGTCCTCGCGGATGGCGATCCAGGAGCGGCCGATCCGGGAGTCGGCGGCGCGGGTGAAGACGAGGACGACGATCGCGGTGACGATCAGCATCAGGAACAGGTAGTTGGCGAACCGGCCGAGGTGGAATCCGGCGAAGTCGTGGGCGTTGCCGAGCTGGAACCCGAAGATCTCCAGGTCGGGGATCTGGGTGATGCCGTTGGGGCCGCGGGTGACGTTCGGACCGGAGGTGCCGTCGAGGTTGTTGACGGTGATACGGAAGATCTCTCCGAAACCGAGGGTCACGATGGCCAGGTAGTCGCCGCGCAGTCGCAGGGTCGGTGCGCCGATGAGGACACCGAAGACCAGCGAGGCGGCCATGCCGGTGAGCGCGGCGGCCCAGAAGGGGAAGTGCACGCCGGAGACCGGGGAGTACTCGGAGCCGGAGACGATCGCGGCCGCGTAGGCGCCCACGCCGAGGAAGGCGACGTATCCGAGGTCGAGGAGGCCGGTGAGGCCGACGACGATGTTCAGGCCGAGGGCGACGGTCGCGAAGATGAGGATGTTGACGCCGACGTTGGCGTTGTGGTCCTCGCTCTGGGTGAACGGGAAGATCACGGCGGCGACGAAGCCGAGGGTGGCGGCGAAGCCCTTGTGCCGCGCGCACAGGGTGGAGTACCGCTCCAGGAGCCCGGCGTGGGCCAGGGCCCAGGCGCCGAGGCCGATGGCGATGAGGTAGCCGATGAACGTCTCGCTGGCCTGGTTGTCGATGCCGATGCCGTAGGTGAAGACGATCAGCCCGATCCCGGTGCCGACGGTGATGATGATTCGTTCCACCGCGGTCTTGGCGCGGGGCGTGCGGGGGAGCGCGGGTTTGGCTAGCCGCAGGAAGCGGAGCGCGTGGTGGAACACGCCGAGGAGGCGTCGCTGCGCCCAGGACGGCTTGGTGAGGGAGTCCTCGGTCTTGCGGTCGAGGGGGAGGCCGAGCGCGCCGACGGCGAGGAGGAGGGAGCCCACGGCTGCGACGAAACCGCCCGGGTCCACGTTGACCAGGCCGTTCAGGTCGACGGCGATCGCGATGACCGTGTACCAGACGACACCGAAGGTGCCGAGCGCGAAGAGGGCCGGCGTGTTGTTGCTGCCGCTGGGGTTGATGCGCTCCAGTCCGCGGATGTTGTAGCCGGCGAGCGTGTAGGCCAGGGCGATCAGCGCGCTGACCAGGGTGATCACCTGGAGGCCCGCGGGGTAGCCGTAGACGGTCAGGTCACCGGGGAAGTCGGAGGTCCAGGTCCACGACATGAACGTGGACGCGATGGTGACCAGGGCGCCGGCCGCGGCCAGCGGGCGCGCGAGCGCGGACGGCAGCGGGACGACGGGGGTCTTCTCGGTGTCGTTCATGCCGCTCACGCCCTGTCCGCGACGCGTTCGCCCAGCAGACCCTGTGGTCTGAAGAGGAGGACGAGGATGAGGAGGACGAAGGCCCACACCGGCGCCCAGCCCTGGCCGCCGAGCTGGTCCATGCCGGGGATGTTGGAGATGTAGGCGGTGGCCATGGCCTCGGCGATACCGAGGACGAGACCGCCGAGCATGGCGCCGTAGACGTTGCCGATGCCGCCCAGAACGGCCGCGGTGAAGGCCTTCAGACCGGCGATGAAGCCCATGTCGTAGGAGACGGACCCGTACTTGAGGCCGTACGACACACCCGCGACCGCCGCGAAAAGACCGCCGATGGCGAACGCGATGACGATGATGCGGTTGGTGTCGATGCCCATCAGCTGCGCGGTGTCGGGGTCCTGCGAGGTGGCCTGCATGGCGCGGCCGGTGCGGGAGAGCCGGACGAAGAGGGCCAGGATGGCCATGGAGATCGGGGCGGCGATGATCAGGAAGACGTCACCGCTCTGCACGGTGACGGACCCGACGTGGAACGGCCCGAACGGCAGCTGCGGGAAGACCCGGGCGCTCTTGGCGTGCGGGTACCAGTTGAAGACGGCCTGCTGCAGGGCGAGGGAGAGGCCGATGGCGGTGATGAGTGGCGCGAGGCGTGGCGCGCCGCGCAGGGGGCGGTAGGCGAAGCGTTCGGCACCGACGGCGATGAGGACGGAGACGAGTGCGCCGCCGAGGAGCATCGCCGGCAGGGCTATCCACATGGATATGCCGTGCGGGAGGGCGAGGTAGACCGTGAGGGCGCCGAAGCCTCCGGTCATGAAGATCTCGCCGTGGGCGAAGTTGATGAGCTGGACGATGCCGTACACCATCGTGTAGCCGATGGCGATCAGACCGTACATCGAGCCGAGGAACAGCCCGTTGGCCAGCTGCTGCGGCAGGGTGTTCACCGCATGGCCTCCATGTGGTGGGGAGAGTCAAGGGGGTAGAAGGCGGGCCGCGCGGTGACGGTGGTCTGCGCCGCGCGGCCCAAGGTGTTGCGGGTGTTCCGGTGGGTCTACTTCGGGTTGGCGACGCCGCTCTTGACGGACTTCCACTCGCCCTTCGTGACCTGGTAGACGGTCAGCTGCTTGTTCGTCGTGTCGCCGAACTGGTCGAACGAGATCTTGCCGGAGATGCCGTCGAAGGAGGTCTTCTGGACGGCGTCCACGATCTGGGAGCGGGCGTCGGAGGGGACCTTGCCGTCCTTCACGACCTGGCCGACGGCCTTGATGATCGCGGTGGTGGCGTCGTAGGCGTAGGAGCCGTAGGTGCCGTAGTCACCGGGGTACTTCTTGGCCTTGTAGGTGGCCACGAAGTCCTTGGCGGCGGGCAGGGTGTCGACCGGGACGCCGATCGAGGTGGCGAGGTCGCCCTCGGAGGCCTTGCCGGCGGTCTTGATGTAGGTCGGGGTGAACATGCCGTCACCGCCGAACAGCGGGATCTTGGCGCCGGCGTCCTTGAGCTGCTTGGTCAGCACCTGGGACTCGTCGTACTGGCCGCCGTAGTAGAGGATGTCGGCGCCGGAGTTCTTGATCTTGGTGACGAGGGTGGAGAAGTCACGGTCGCCGACGTTGACGTGGTCGGTGCCGATGACCTTGCCGCCCTGCTTGGCGAACTGCTCCTTGAAGATCTTGGAGAGGCCCGCGCCGTAGGTCTGCTTGTCGTCGACGACGAAGGCCTTCTTCTTCTTGAGGCCGTTGTAGGCGTAGTCGGCGGCGAAGGCGCCCTGCAGGGCGTCCGTGGTCGACGTACGGAAGTACGTCTTGAACGGCCGCTTCTTGTCCGTCTGCCAGTCCTTGCCCTGGGTCAGCTCCGGGGCGGTGTTGGACGGGGAGATCTCCACCATGTTGGCGGTGGCGAAGACCTGCTGCATCTGGGTGGCCACACCGGAGTTGAGGGGGCCGACGACACCGAGGACGTCCTTCTCGGCGACGAACTGGCTGGCGTTGGACTGGCCGGTGGCCGGGATGGCCTTGTCGTCCAGGGCCTGGATCTTGAAGGTGACGCCGGGGACGGTCTTGTTCTTGTTGGCGTCGTCGACGGCTATCTGCGCGCCGTACTGGATGCCGAGGCCCGTGGCCGAGTTCTGGCCGGTCAGAGGGGCGTCGACGCCGATCGTGACCGTCACGTTGCCGCTGTCGCCGCTCTTGCTGTCCTTGTCACGGGAGCCGCAGGCGGTGAGAGTCAGAGCTCCGGTGGTCAGCACGGAGGTAAGAATCACCAGAGAACGCTTACGCACAATCGATCCTTTCCGCAGGCACTCCCACCCCGTACGGGGTGCGACGGGTGCCGCGCCGGTACCGAACTCCCGATGGAGCGGTGACTGGCCGTGACTCTAAGCCCGGGGTGGAGGCCTGGGCATCGCTGTGCGCTGGCTTGTGACTTTCTTGTTATGACGACACGGATCACCGACTTCCGGACAGAGGGCTCTCAGCCGTTTTGGCGGAATTTCCGATCGGTCCACATTTTGAGAACCCGCACTTCCGGTCGGCCGTGGGGCCCGAACGGTGCTCTGCCCGGCCGCGGGGCCCGCGAGGGGGCCCGGAAAGGGTCTGGAGGGACTCCAGGGTGGCGGTGGAAACGCCGGTGGTGTATCACGCGTGCGTCACTGAGTGTTACACCCGTAAAGGGAGGGTCGTATTCGCCAATACCGGGCGGTCAGTTTCCGGGAATCCGGTGGGCGTCATCAATGATCGATCATTGCCGGTTTAGGGGTGACGCTGCGCGGACGATGGAATTCCGTTTGTCGGGAAATGCCGTCCGCGGCCCCGGGGCGGACGGCAGGCGGGGAACGCATGGTGAGGGTGCGGCACAACCACCGCTGCTACCAGGGGAGTTGGGCGGCTGTCCGTGGAACAGGGCGGCCCGGGGCCCGGCTTCGGTCCTCGTCTCTCGTTGTCGGGACGACGCCGGCGGACCGGTGCGGCGGTGCCGGGCCGCGCCGGCCCGCGCGAAATCGCCGGGGGCTGACGCGCGGCCGGGGCGGCCAGGTGTGGTGCAGTGACTGCGGGGCAGGACCCAACAGGCAACGCAGAGTCAGGAGTTGGCGTTTCCGCCGGCCTGGGCGCCGTCCGACGCGTTGAGGTCCCGAAGGAGACAGGTCAGCCGGGCGGTGCACACGCGCCGGCCCTCCTCGTCGCTGATCACGATCTCGTACGTCGCGGTCGACCGCCCCCGGTGCACGGGCGTGGCCACACCGGTCACCAGACCGGAGCGGACGCCCCGGTGGTGCGTGCAGTTCAGGTCCACGCCGACCGCGATCTTCGAACTGCCGCCGTGCAGCATGGAGCCGACCGAGCCCAGGGTCTCGGCGAGGACGGCCGAGGCGCCGCCGTGCAGCAGGCCGTAGGGCTGGGTGTTGCCCTCGACGGGCATCGTGCCGACGACCCGGTCCGCGGCGGCCTCCACGATCTGCACGCCCATCCGCGTGCCGAGATGGCCGGCGGAGAACAGGGCGGGGAGGTCGACACCGAGCGCGGCGTACTCGTCGATGACCTCCTGCGGGAACGTCACTTGCTGCTGTTCACCCATGGCCCGGCTCCGTTCGTCGTGCGGCCGGCTGCCGGCCGCCCGTCAGCTGTCTCTGTGCTGAGCAAACGCTCAGTCGGTCGCCGATTGTTCCAGACGGTCTCCCAAACGGCCTTCGAGGCGGACCACGACGGACTTGCTGGCCGGGGTGTTGCTGGTGTCGGCGGTGGCGTCCAGCGGGACGAGCACGTTCGTCTCCGGGTAGTACGCCGCCGCGCAACCGCGGGCCGTCGGATAGTGCACGACACGGAAGCCGGGCGCCCGCCGCTCCACGCCGTCCTTCCACTCGCTCACCAGATCGACGTACGACCCCTCGGCGATCCCCAGTGCCCGCGCGTCCTGCGGGTTGACCAGCACCACCCGGCGGCCGTTGGTGATGCCCCGGTAGCGGTCGTCGAGCCCGTAGATCGTGGTGTTGTACTGGTCGTGCGAACGCAGGGTCTGCAGCAGCAGCCGGCCCTCGGGCAGCTCCGGGTACTCCACCGGCGCGGCCGTGAAGTTGGCCTTGCCCGTGCCCGTCGGGAAGCGCCGCTCGTCGCGCGGGGCGTGGGGGAGCGAGAAACCGCCGGGGCGGGCCACGCGCGCGTTGAAGTCCTCGAAGCCGGGGACCACGCGGGCGATCCGGTCCCGGATGGTCGCGTAGTCCTTCTCGAACTCCTCCCACGGCACCGCGCTGCCCTCGCCGAGCACCCGGCGCGCCAGTCGGCACACGATCGCCGGCTCCGACAGCAGGTGCGGGCTCGCGGGCCGCAGCCGGCCGCGGGAGGCGTGCACCATGCCCATGGAGTCCTCGACGGTGACGAACTGCTCACCGCTGCCCTGCAGATCCCGCTCGGTCCGGCCGAGGGTGGGCAGGATCAGGGCGCGCGCGCCCGTGACGGCGTGCGAACGGTTCAGCTTCGTCGACACGTGCACGGTCAGCCGCGCGCGCCGCATGGCCGCCTCGGTGACGTCGGTGTCGGGGGAGGCGGAGACGAAGTTGCCGCCCATGGCGAAGAAGACCTTCGCCTCGCCGTCGCGCAGCGCGCGGATGGCCCGCACGACGTCGTAGCCGTGCTCGCGCGGGGGCGCGAACCCGAACTCCTTCTCCAGGGCGTCCAGGAAGGCGGGCGCGGGCCGCTCGAAGATGCCCATGGTGCGGTCGCCCTGCACGTTCGAGTGGCCGCGCACCGGGCACACGCCCGCGCCGGGGCGGCCGATGTTGCCCCGCAGCAGGAGGAAGTTGACGACCTCGCGGATGGTCGGGACGGAGTGCTTGTGCTGGGTGAGGCCCATGGCCCAGCAGACGATGGTCCGCTCGGAGGCGAGGACCATCCGCAGCGCCTGCTCGATCTCCGCGCGCGTGAGCCCCGTCGCGGCCAGCGTCTCGTCCCAGCCGGCGGCGCGGGCGGCGGTGACGAACTCGTCGTAGCCGTGAGTGTGTTCGCGGACGAACTCCTCGTCGACGGCGCCTTCCGTGTCCAGGACCAGCTTGTTAAGGAGGCGGAAGAGGGCCTGGTCGCCGCCGATGCGGATCTGCAGGAACAGGTCGGTGAGGGCGGCGCCCTTGAGCATGCCCTGCGGGGTCTGCGGGTTCTTGAACCGCTCCAGGCCGGCCTCGGGCAGCGGGTTGACGCTGATGATCTTCGCGCCGTTGGCCTTGGCCTTCTCCAGCGCGGAGAGCATCCGGGGGTGGTTGGTGCCGGGGTTCTGGCCCGCGACGATGATCAGGTCGGCCTGGTACAGGTCGTCCAGCAGGACGCTGCCCTTGCCGATGCCGATGGTCTCGGAGAGCGCGGAGCCCGAGGACTCGTGGCACATGTTCGAGCAGTCCGGCAGGTTGTTGGTGCCCAGCTCGCGCGCGAACAGCTGGTACAGGAACGCGGCCTCGTTGCCGGTGCGGCCGGAGGTGTAGAAGACGGCCTCGTCCGGCGAGGCGAGGGCGGTGATCTCCTCGGCGATGATGTCGAAGGCCCGCTCCCAGGTCACCGGCTCGTAGTGCTCCCCGCCCTCGGGCAGGTACATGGGGTGCGTGAGCCGGCCCTGCTGGCCCAGCCAGTACCCGCTCCGGGTGGCCAGGTCGGCGACGGGATGCGCGGCGAAGAACTCGGGGGTGACCCGGCGCAGGGTGGCCTCCTCGGCCACCGCCTTGGCGCCGTTCTCGCAGAACTCGGCCTTGTGCCGGTGGTCCGGCTCGGGCCAGGCACAGCCGGGGCAGTCGAAGCCGTCCTTCTGGTTCACCCGCAGCAGGGTCAGCGCGGTGCGCTTCACGCCCATCTGCTGCCTCGCGATGCGCAGGGTGTGCCCGATGGCGGGCAGCCCGGCCGCGGCGTGCTGCGGCTCCGCGACCTGCGGCGCGTCCTGGACCGGATCCCCCTTGGGCGGCTTCGTCGCCATCCCGTGCTCCCCTCCGCCGAGGCATGAAAAGTACGAGACCGATCCTCGCACGGGGCACTGACAGCCAGGCCCGCCGGGCCGCTGTCCGGCCCGTTCCGGGCCCGGCGGGGGAGCCGCCGGTGCCGCCGCGTGTGCTGGGCCGGACACCGTCGCGAGGCCGGCCGGGGCCTGCCGGCCGCGCCGCGCCCGGCCCGCAAGCCGCCCCCCTCTGGTCCGCAAGCCGCCCCGTGCCCGGCCCGTCCGCTGCCCTGCGGCAGACCCGCCGGCCGCCCCGCGCCGGGTCCGGTCGACGAGTGGTCCGGGCCGGAGTGTCAGTGGGCCGTGGCAGGATCGGGGGCGTGGCAGAGACAGCACCGAAGCAGACCGACCAGACCCCCGGCGGGTCCCGTCCCCGGCTGATGCTCATGGACGGGCACTCGCTGGCCTACCGCGCGTTCTTCGCGCTGCCCGCGGAGAACTTCACGACCGCGACGGGCCAGCCGACGAACGCGATCTACGGCTTCGCGTCGATGCTGGCCAACACCCTGCGTGACGAGGCGCCCACGCACTTCGCGGTGGCCTTCGACGTCTCCCGCAAGACCTGGCGCTCCGAGCGCTTCACCGAGTACAAGGCGAACCGCTCCAAGACCCCGGACGAGTTCAAGGGCCAGGTCCAGCTGATCGGTGAGCTGCTCGACGCGATGGGGGCCCAGCGCTTCGCGGTCGACGGCTTCGAGGCGGACGACGTCATCGCCACGCTCGCCACCCAGGCCGAGGCCGCCGGTTTCGAGGTGCTGATCGTCACCGGCGACCGCGACTCCTTCCAGCTGATCACCGACAGCATCACGGTGCTGTACCCGACGAAGGGCGTCTCGGAGCTGACCCGGTTCACCCCGGAGAAGGTTTTCGAGAAGTACGGCTTGACGCCCGCCCAGTACCCGGACTTCGCGGCCCTGCGCGGCGACCCGTCCGACAACCTGCCGGGCATCCCCGGTGTCGGTGAGAAGACCGCCGCGAAGTGGATCAACCAGTTCGGTTCGTTCGCGGAGCTGGTCGAGCGCGCCGAGGAGGTCAAGGGCAAGGCCGGCCAGAACCTCCGGGACCACCTGGAGTCGGTCAAGCTCAACCGTGTGCTGACCGAGCTGGAGCGCGAGGTCGAGCTGCCGAGGACGGTCGCCGACCTGGAGCGCGCGGCGTACGACCGCAAGGCCGTCGCGCTGGTCCTGGACACCCTGGAGATCCGCAACCCGTCCCTGCGGGAGCGCCTCTTCGCCGTCGACCCCGGCGCCGAGGAGGCCGAGGCCACCCCGGTCGTCGCGGAGGGGGTGGAGTTGGACGGCACGGTGCTCGGCACCGGCGAGCTGGCCCCCTGGCTGGCCGAGCACGGCACGGGGACGCTGGGCGTGGCCACCGTCGACACCTGGGCGCTGGGCACCGGCTCGGTCGCCGAGGTCGCGCTCGCCGCCGCCGGGGGAGCGGCCGCCTGGTTCGACCCCGCCGAGCTGGACGAGGCCGACGAGAACGCGTTCTCGGCATGGCTGGCGGACGCCGGCCGGCCCAAGGTGTTCCACAACGCCAAGGGTGCGATGCGGGTCTTCGCGGAGCACCGCTGGAGCATCGACGGCGTCGGCATGGACACCGCGCTCGCCGCCTACCTGGTCAAGCCGGGCCGCCGCTCCTTCGACCTGGACGCACTGTCCCTGGAGTACCTGCACCGCGAGCTGGCCCCCGCCGCCGCGGCCGACGGGCAGCTGGCCTTCGGTGCGGACGACGGCGCCGAGGCCGAGGCGCTGATGATCCAGGCCCGCGCCGTCCTCGACCTGGGCGAGGCCTTCGGCATCCGCCTCCAGGAAGTGGGCGCCGCCGACCTGCTGCGCGACGTGGAGCTGCCCACCTCCGCGCTGCTCGCCCGCCTGGAGCGGTCCGGCATCGCTGCCGACCGCGCCCACCTCGAAGCGATGGAACAGATGTTCGCGGGTGCGGTGCAGCAGGCCGTGAAGGAGGCGCACGCGGCTGCCGGGCACGAATTCAACCTGGGCTCGCCCAAGCAGCTCCAGGAGGTCCTCTTCGGTGAGCTGGCCCTGCCGAAGACGAAGAAGACCAAGACCGGCTACACCACCGACGCGGACGCCCTGGCCTGGCTCGCCACCCAGACGGACAACGAACTGCCTGTGATCATGCTCCGGCACCGGGAGCAGGCCAAGCTCCGCGTCACCGTCGAGGGCCTGATCAAGACCATCGCCGGTGACGGCCGTATCCACACCACCTTCAACCAGACCGTGGCGGCGACCGGACGGCTCTCCTCCACCGACCCGAACCTGCAGAACATCCCGGTCCGCACGGACGAGGGCCGGGCGATCCGCCGCGGGTTCGTGGTCGGTGAGGGCTTCGAATCCCTGATGACCGCCGACTACAGCCAGATCGAGCTGCGCGTGATGGCCCACCTCTCCGAGGACGCCGGCCTGATCGAGGCGTTCACCTCCGGGGAGGACCTGCACACCACGGTCGCCTCGCAGGTGTTCTCCGTCGAGCGGGACGCCGTGGACGCGGAGATGCGCCGCAAGATCAAGGCGATGTCGTACGGCCTGGCCTACGGCCTCTCCGCGTTCGGCCTCTCCCAGCAGCTGAACATCGAGGCGGCCGAGGCACGTGCCCTTATGGACACCTACTTCGAGCGGTTCGGCGGGGTGCGGGACTATCTGCGCCGCGCGGTCGACGAGGCGAGGGCGACCGGGTACACCGCCACCCTCTTCGGGCGCCGGCGCTACCTGCCCGACCTCAACAGCGACAACCGCCAGCGCCGTGAGGCGGCCGAGCGCATGGCCCTGAACGCGCCGATCCAGGGCACGGCGGCCGACATCGTCAAGATCGCCATGCTCAACGTGGACCGCGCCCTGCGCGAGGCGGGTCTCAAGTCCCGCATGCTCCTCCAGGTCCACGACGAAATCGTCCTGGAGATCGCCCCGGGCGAGCGCACCGCCACGGAGGAGATCGTCCGCCGAGAAATGTCCACCGCAGTCCGACTCCGCGCCCCCCTGGACGTCTCGGTAGGCGCAGGCCCCGACTGGGAGTCCGCAGCCCACTGACACAGGCCCCGCGCCCCAAAGGGGCCCGGCAGCAGCTCCGCGGTCTCGCCGTCCAGCTCGCGCATGTCCATGCTCATGTTCGTCTCTCTTTCGGTGTGGTGGTGGTGC